>CATPAV010000054.1 GCA_955652245.1 uncultured Candidatus Udaeobacter sp.
CGAAGAGCGGGAAATTCTACACACGATGGATCTTTCGTTAATCGAGATTGAGGCTGCCCGACGCGCCTTTATCGATCAAGCCGAGAACGAGACCCTGCGCAAACGCACGGACGCGATTCTCCGTTCCGGTTCGAGCAGCCCTCAATCTAGCTTTGGCGGAAGCAGTTGGAGTTCAGCGGCCTCCTAAACCGAAACCTCAAGTGCGAAATAGGCGTTTTGTTCGACCACAAAACGGTGATCCTTAACGACCGATTGATCTCGACGATTTTTTGAAAAATCGTTTTCACCAGAATTACCCGGCGAGGATGAACCATCGACCCAGGCCCGCGGAGCCTACACGTGGAAATCAGCGCATCGTCCAGTTTTTCAACCGCTTGTGGAAGGTTAGGTGCCGGTAGTGGACGGCTGCGCCAGCTTGCTTCGGCGCACGCCGTAGCAGAAGTAAATGACGATGCCGATGGCGAACCAGACCAGCAAGCGACGCCATGTCGGCCATGGAAGCGCGGCCATGAGCGCAAGCGCGGAGAGTGCGCCTGCGGGAGCCACAAACCAGACCCACGGCGTACTGAATGTGCGCGGCAGATTCGGCTCGCGAACACGCAGCACCAGGATGCCTATTGAGACGATGACAAACGCCAGCAACGTGCCGATGGAGCACAGGCTGCCTGCCTCGCGCACGTTGAAGACGGCTGAAAAAATCGCCACACCTACGCCCGTCACAATCGACGTCAGCCACGGCGTGCGGAAGCGCGGATGCACCCGGCTCACAAAGGGCGGCAGCAGACCATCGCGCGCCATGCTGTAAAATACGCGCGACTGACCCAGCAACAGCACGAGGATGACCGACGACAAACCGGCGATGGCGCCGAGTTTTATCAACCGCCCCATCCAGCCCATGCCCGCGTGGTCGGCCACTACCGCGATCGGGTCCGGGACGTCAAGCAGGCTGTACGGCACAACGCCCGTCGCGATTCCGGAAACGAGGATATAGAGCACCGTACAAATGAGCAGCGAGCCGATGATGGCGATAGGCATGTCGCGTTGGGGATTTTTCGCTTCCTGCGCCGCGGTGCTCACGGCGTCGAACCCTATGTAGGCGAAGAAAACAATTCCCGCGCCCGTCATGACGCCGCTCCAGCCAAAGTGACCGGACTGGCCGGTATTTGCTGGGATGAACGGATGCCAGTTCGCCGATGTGATGGTGTGAAAGGCTCCAAAGATGAACAGCAACACCACCGCCACCTTCACCAGCACGATCAGGTTGTTGAAGTTCGCCGACTCCTTGATGCCAACCACCAGCAACGTCGTGACGACAAAGATGATGAACACTGCCGGAAGATTGAAAATCGTCGTGACCTGCCCCAGGGTTGCCGGGTCAGTTCCCAGGACCTTGATTTGATCCAGCAGAGATGCGCTGCTTACCACCCAGCCGGCCTTCGCTTTCAGGAGCTCTGCGAGGGCGGGGGAAAGTTGAATCAAGTCCGTCCCGCGAGCCGCTGATAACGTAGGGGGAATGTCGATGCCAAAATCGTGCAGGAACGACACGACGTAGCCGGACCAACCGATGGCCACGGTGATCGCGCCGACGGCATATTCGAGAATCAAGTCCCAGCCGATGATCCACGCGATGAGTTCGCCGAGCGTGGCATAGCCGTAGGTGTAGGCGCTGCCGGCCATCGGCACGAGCGACGCGAATTCGCTGTAGCACAAGGCGGCGAATACTGATGCCACACCGGCTAGCACGAATGACAGCACTACAGCTGGCCCGGCATTCTGCGCCGCGACCGTGCCAGTGAGTACGAAAATGCCCGTGCCGATGATCGCGCCGATGCCGAGCGCTGTAAGGTTCATCGCGCCGAGGGCGCGCTTGAGGCTGTGGTCGGACAAAGCTTCGGTCTGCAGATCCGTTACGTTCTTTCGTCGAAATAAATTCATTGGTTGGTTTTTGGCTTTGCTAAATGGGTTTCCGCACGCAGCAAGTCAAGCAAATGTCACGTCGCTGGCGACCGTGATTTCCTCCAGAGGAAGTAAACCGGCGCGCCCGCGAGCACGATGAGCAAGCCGGGCCACGAGGTTTGCGTTCGGTAGATCGCCAGAACCACCAGGATCAACGTGGCTGCGACGATGTAGAACGCCGGCAGCACCGGATAGCCGAAGGCGCGATAAGGCCGCTCGGCGTCGGGTCGCGTGCGCCGCAGCACAAACAGACCCGCGATCGTCAGCACGTAGAAGATCAGGACCGCGAACACGACGTAATCGAGCAGCATGCCGTAGAGGTTGCCGTACTGCTCGGCCCCGGAGGCATCCAACATCGGTGTGCTGGTGACCGGATCGCGCAACCGCGTGCGCGGCAACACGAGCAACGCGGTCCAGATGCCCTGCAAAACCAGCGCCACCGCAGGAACGTGTCGGGCGTTGAGCCGGCCGGTGGCTTTGAAGAACAGTCCGTCTTGCGCCATCGCGTAATAGACGCGCGCGCCGGCCAGGATTAGTCCGTTGTTGCAGCCAAACGTCGAGACCATTATGGCCACCGCCATGATCGCCGCGCCCGCGCCGCCGAACATCACCGACATCACGGCTGTGGCCACGCGGTCGTCCGGCGCGTGCTGGATTTTTTCCAGCGGCAGCACGCAGAGATAAGCAACGTTCGCCAACAGGTAGAGCGCGATGACCAGGCCGGTGCCCAAGGCGAGTGACAAAGGCAGGTTGCGGCGCGGGTTTCTCACTTCACCGGCGGTGAACGTGATGTTGTTCCAGGCATCCGCGGAAAACAGCGAGCCAACCTGCCCAACGCATACGGCAATCAACATTCCGAGCGCACCGCCCGCCGCCGATACCGCCGCCACGAACGACAAGTCGGACTTGATCGGCGACACTCCGACCGGCGTCCACCAGTTAGTGAAGTTGGCGGTGAGCGCATCGCTATTGCGGCCGATAAACAGGCCGAGGGCGATCAGCGCCAGCAGGGACAACGTCTTGGCGGAGGTGAACACGTTTTGGATGAGCTTGCCGAGTTGGAGGCCGCGCGTATTTACAAACGTCAAAAACAGGATCACCAAGACGGCCACCAACTGCTGCGTTGAAAGACTAACGGCGTAGTTCGTCGAAAGGATGATCGGCTGAATGACCCACTGCGTTGGAGAAATGACCGGCGCGAACACGCCGAGGAATCGCGCGAACGCCACCGCCACGGCGGCAATCGTGCCGGTCTGAATCACGAGGAACAGGGTCCAGCCGTAAAGGAACCCCCAGAGAGGACCGTACGCTTCGCGAAGATAGACATATTGCCCGCCGGCACGGGGCATCATCGCGGCCAACTCACCGTAGCTGAGAGCGGCCGTGAGCGTAAGCGCGCCGGTCACGGCCCACACCACAAGGAGCCAGCCCGCCGAACCGACCAACCGAGTGATGTCTGCCGAGACAATGAAAATACCCGAGCCGATCATCGAGCCCGCCACGAGCATGGTCGAATCGAGCAAGCCGAATCCGCGAACGAACATGCCGTCGTTGGTTGCAGGTGGTTGTGACATGGAGCTTCTGAGTTCGAGTCGTTCGATTTCGCGGAGAGCTAATCCCCAGTCAGCTCGACGACGCAATACCAAAACATTGTGTGCTCAGCTTTTGATGATCCAGTAATCACTCTTCACGTCATGGAGAATGACAATGTTTTTCACATGAAAATTATTGAGCGCGAATTTCGCCATGACGGTTCCTTGGAATGGGATGGCGTATGAATGAGCCCATGCTTTAGCCCGTATACAGCTCACGCGCAATTCCAACGGCGCTGTGAGACAAAAAAAATGCAAGCACGTTTCCGTCAGCTCCATTTCGGGCCGGCGCTCAAGAAAGCCACTCGCGACCCCGTAGGACTCTGGACGTTGGTGATCATCGTTGCGGTGATTGTACTGCTCGTCGGGATTCTTTTTATTGGCGAACACGGCTGGCGCGCAGCAGGTCTCGATATCGAGAAAAGCTTTTAACGACGATTTGGGCTTATTTTCGTCTGCTCAGATCGCCCCGGGAAGAGGAGCGTGATCGAGAATCTTGACCGCCGCACTAAGCGAACACTTTCCTGGCGACAGAACCGTGCTATTCTCGCGCCCGTGTCCGTAGCGAATCATTTTCCTCTAGCGCGAAAAGCGGCATCGATTTTTCTCGCGGGATTACTCGTTGCTCCACCCATTTTCGGTGCCCTACCGTCGGCGCGCGAGGATCGCCATTCCAAGCTACCCCAATTTGAAGCGCTGCCGCTGGTCCGTTCGCGACAAAATCATTTGGTCGTGCGCGCTTACATTAATGGCAGGCCAGCGTGGCTCGGCGTCGATAGCGGCGCGCCGGTGAGTGCAATCGCTTTAGATCGTCGCGAGCATTTTCGGCTCACCCAAATTACGGCAAAATCGAACCTGCCCGCCCGCATTCAGATTAATGGCGCGTTCAATAATGTGGCAATTGCACGTGAGCTGCGGCTCGGGGGGTTGAGCTTGGTGGACGAACCGGTGGTCGTTGTCGATCTTGGCAGCTCCACTCGTGCCGCGCGATTGCTCGACGAGCAGGAAATCGACGGCATTATCGGGGCCGATATTCTTTTCCCAACCAAGGCGGTGCTGGATTGTCAGCGCGGGTTGCTCATCTTGAAGACCGATCAGGATGTTGTTGGCAGCGCGCCTGGCTTCGATCGGCGCGGATTCCAAGCCGTGCCAATTCAGGTCAGCGATGGTTTCAACTTGTACGTCAACGGCTCCATTAACGGCGAGCCCGCCAGGCTCATGGTCGATACCGGTTCGTTTGCCACGCTGTTGCATCGTTCTTTCGTTCGGCGAATGCGAATCGCAACGCGCGAGACGGCGTTTAGTTCTACCGCCGTGAATCTGAAAGAGCGCGGCGTGCGGATTGCGCGGATTCGCAAGCTCTCGGTCGGCTCAGTCGATATCATCGGCAAGGAAGTGGGCGTTATCGATCTGGAAGGATTAATTCACGACGGATTACTGCGCGGTTCACCGCCCGTCGCCGGCCTGCTCGGCGGCGAGATCCTCAACCGGCATCACGGCATCATCGATTTCGGCACGCGCACACTTTATTTAAAGTGATAGGCGTTCTGAAATCTAAAGTGGTTTAAACAAAGTGCTGGGTCAGCTGCATCGCCTGATTAGGCCGTTCGATGCCCATACCAGCCCAGGCGGAGGAACAATAATTCGAGCGCGATCAAATTCTCCCTTCATGCAATCTTTAGCGTTAGAATCCGACGAAGAGTGAAGCCATGCGCTGCCGTGTTTTGGCATCGGGCAGCCGGCCAACTCCTGCCGCCATGTTATCTTCGAGGTGTTGCGGATTATTTGTGGCAGGGATCACGCAAGTGACCGCCGGGTGAGCCACAATCCACTTCAACAAAAATTGAGCCCAAGAGTGGCAATCGAATTCAGCAGTCCACTCCGGCAGGGGTTTTGCGGCAATACTTCGAAGCACCCCGCCACCGCCGAAAGGACGATTAATGATGACTGCCATGCGAAGTTCCTGCGCGAGCGGCAAGATGCGCTGAGCCGCACCTCGATCCACCAGCGAATAATTGATCTGGACGAAATCGGGCTTCTGAACCCTCATGACTCTCTCTACCTCGCCGAAGCCGCTATCCTCGGAATAGGTAATCCCGGTATAGCGGATTCGTCCCTTCGCCTTCCATTCGCGAAGTGACCCCATCTGATTTTCTACATCGGCCAGATTGTGCACCTGTATCAGATCGATCGTCCTGGTTTGAAAACGTTCCAATGAGCCCTGCATTTGGGCGATCCCTTCTTGCTTACCTTTGGTCCAGACCTTGGTCGCGATGAAAAGCGAATTGCGCAGATGCGATTTGGCAGCGAGGTCACCGATCACTCCTTCGGCATTGCCATACATCGGCGAGGAATCGATTACCTTCCCGCCGTGCTTCACAAAAAGCGCCAGCACTTCTCCGAGGGGTTTTAGTTGGGGCGAGCCGGGACGAACGTCGAATGTTACCGCGCTACCAAGTCCAATAACTGGAAGCTTCTCACCTGCCGACGGAACAGAGCGCGTCAACCGGGATTCGTCGGCCGCGTAGATGCGCGATGTCCCAATCGGCAGCAACGCGCTGGCAGCAGTCGCGCCGATTAACTTCGCTGCTCGCCGTCGTGAAATCGTATCGTGCATCGTAAGGCGCACACTCACGGTAACATTGGTTGGTTAGGAGTTGCGGTCAATCGCCGATGACCAATGTGGCGATCTTGTGATCGTTAAGAGTGAAGTTATAGCCGAGCTGGACGCAATCAGATTCGCCCTTCATATAGATCTAACGAGACCAAGATCTTTCTACTTTGGTCTTTTTACTTTTCAATTTTCTTCAGCGGTCGGCTGCATCGCCTGGTTAGATGTGTGTGGCATATCAATGCGCCAACGGTGTGCCGAAAATCTTCTCGCTGGGCTTCGACTGCGAGCACTGGTTCTGCCAATACGAGATTTGCTCTTCACTCGTGACATCAACAGGCCCTTTGATAAGACGAGCCCGCCGCTTCGTAATCTGGTAAGAAACAGCCTTCAACGGTGCGTGTCTGTCAACCCTGTAGATGATCACGACATGCTGCGAATCCTTCGACCACTTCGCGCAAAAGGCATCAGCGCCAGTGTCCAGTGTCTCTACGATCTCTTCAAGAGGGCCAATTTTCTTACCTGTCACTGCGTCCGTCAAAAAGATGTGAAAATTGTCGTACCCATACTCGCCTTCGCCGCGCGCCGTGATCGCGTACTTCGCGTTCGGGGATATTCCTTTGGCTATCGTGACGTACTCATCCGGCCCGTACTGGTAGTTCGATGTGGCCAGAGCTGCCGTAGCCGGAAGCAGCAGTGCACACAGAAAGAGAAGTAATCGCCGAATGGTCATTGGTATAAAGGCCTAACGAGAACAAGATCAACCACCGCTGGCGGGAGCGAACGCTACTTTCACTTCATCCTTCAACCTTGCATCAGGCCGGCCAGCGTGCCTGCGCGCGAATGCTTTCGGAGTTGGCTGCATCATTTGGTTAGGTTTCTTGGTCATCCCCGTGACTGCTCAAAGACTTCGCCATTCGCATCGTCCTTGAGAACGCGGTGATCAGAAGCACATCGCGTCATTCCGCACGGATTGGCGATCACTGCCTGATCGGCCCGAATGCACACGTCACAGGTTGCACGGTGAAAGATGAGGTGTTTATCGCGACAGGTGCAGCGGTTTTTCACGGTGCCGTTTTAGAGGCGCGCAGCGAGGTAAGAGTTAACGGGGTCGTCCACTTAAAAGCACGGTTGCCCGAAGAAGCCATTGTGCCAATTGGATGGGTCGCCGTTGGCGATCCGGCATCAATAGTCGGCTTTTTTCCGCTGTGTGTGAGAATCATGATTCGTGGCCTAACGAGCTAAGATTAGCCGCCGCTGGCGAGAGCGATCTTTGCTTTCATTTCATCCTTCATAATTCATCCCTCAGCCTTTATCCACACCGGCCAAGGTGCCTGCTCGCGAATGCTTTCGGAGTTGGCTGCGTCGCCTGGTTAGACCTACTTCGCAGCGGACGGGCTATCGAGCCAGTTCGCAAATCCAGTTTGTTTCCCACGTTTTGCCGCCGTCGGGCGAGAAAGACTGTTCCATCCGCGCCAATTTCGGTGAGATATTCAACCAGACGTAGCGCACCAGGATCGAGCGCCCCTTATATTGTTCTTGATCGTAGAACTCGCCGCGATTGCCGGCAAATTGACCAACAACTGGCGGTAGGTTGAGAACGCCTTTGTCCAAGTCCAGGGGGTAGATGCTCCACTGATGCGAGTCCGGATTGTATAACCTGAGCGTTTGCGCTTTGATGTGCAGGTGCTTCTCGGGATTGTCGACCTCGAACTCCTCAAAGTTCGCGTTGCTGTCGAGAATCTTCTTGTGATTCGAGATGCCGTCATACTCAACCCAACTGGTCGAACCGACCAGACGATCGGGTAGCCGGCGAACGTGAGCCTTCCATTTACCGATGAGGAAGTCGAAGTCGTGGGCTCCGTCGCGCAGCGGGGCAGCTTGCGCCGATACTGCTGAAGGTTGCGACGGCTGCTGTTGTGACGTGGATACGCCAGGAGCTGGCGATTCTTGCGCTGTCGATGACAATAAACTCAGTTGCAGTGTAGCAAGCAAATAAATCGAACATGGTTTCATAGGTCTAACGAGAAAGAGCTCAGCTACCCAGC
>CATPAV010000055.1 GCA_955652245.1 uncultured Candidatus Udaeobacter sp.
AACCAACTGCAGATAAAGCTTCCGAGGACTGCCGCGACCGAAATGAAGCTGCTCAGCGCTTTGAATCGGAGCGTAAACAAAGTGATGGCGATTGCCGAACCGAGCGGCAGGAGCAATACGCACCATGGAAGCATGCTCTTCACGTTGATCTAAAATTTTAAGCTCGTGATATCCTTCACGTCCGTAGTTTGGCGTGCCCGATAGAGCGCGACGAGGATTGCCAGTCCAACGGCGACTTCAGCTGCCGCGACCGTGATAATGAAAAAGACGAAAACCTGTGCGTTGTAATCGGGCAGGCCGCTAGGTTGAACATGAAATCTGGAGAAGGCGACCAGGGATAAATTCGCCGCGTTCAGCATCAGCTCCAGCGACATGAGAATGACGATGAGATTGCGGCGCACCATCACGCCGGCGAACCCGATCGCGAAAAGAATGCCGCTTACGATGAGATAATCGCCGAGCGTTACCATGCTATCGAGGTTCGCGTCTGCTCAAGAGAACCACGCCGATCGTCGCCACGAGGACGAGAACGCCGATAATTTGAAATGGCAGATTGTAACTTCCAAAAAGCAACAGCCCGACGTTGCGGACATCATCGAATGTCGATCTCGCGAGTGGGGGGAAGGCTTGGTGCGCAGATTTTAAATTGTGGATGACATAAAGAATCTGCGCGAGCAAGGCCAGCGCGACGGCGATTCCGCCGATCAAGGCGAGCCAATTAACTTGGCGTCCTTCTTCGGCGCGAAGATCGAGCAGCATGATGATGAAAAGAAAGAGGACCATGACTGCGCCCGCATAAACGAGCACTTGAATGATGCCGATGAAATAGGCATCGAGGGACATGAAGAGCGCGGCGAGACCAAGAAACGAAACGACGAGGCTGAGTGCACTAGCCACGGGATTGCGATTGATGACGACGGCGACGCCGAACATCAGCATCAGCAGCGCGAAGGGCCAAAATAAGAGCGGTGACATTATCGATTGCGGACTGCGGATTACGGATTGCGGATTACAGATCGAATCCCATGCTCCGGACACGCGGTCATTCTGAATGAAGTGAAGGACCTCCCAATCAGAGCTTGGATTACACAAAGTCGGGAGTGTGACCTAATCGTACAATGTGGGGTCCCTCGCATCCACTCGGGATGACTGTGCCTATTTCTTTTCATTCCATTTCAAAACGACGCCGTGCATCACGCCGCCGATCTCGAGCAGTTTCTCCTTGTGATGCACCATGTCAGCGCGCGTAAATCCGGTGATGGCGTAATCTTTGCGGAGATAAATAGCCTGTTCGGGACAAACCTCCTCGCACATGCCGCAGAAAATGCAGCGGATCATGTCGATATCGAACTCCTCCGGATATTTTTCGACCTTGGCGAACTGGTCTGTTGACGGAATTTCGCCCGGGATAATTTTAATCGCACGAGGCGGACAGATGAACTCGCACAACTGACAAGCAACGCAACGGACGCGACCGTCCGAATCTCGCACCAGCGCCGGCGCGCCGCGATAGTGGTCTGGCAAGTGGCTGTCCCATTTTTCCTCGGGATATTGCATCGTGACCTTGGTGCGCCCGAGCAGCATGTTCTTAAAATGCTTTAGCGTGATGGCGAGCCCGGCGACAATCGCGGGCAGGTACATTCGCTCGCGCCAGTTCAATCTCGGACGTGAAACAGTGACGGCCATAAATGAAAATTGAATTAGGAAAGCAGGAAAGCAGGAGAACTTAAATGATGAATCAAACGCAGTTCTTGCTTCTTTGAGTTCAAGTTCCTTTTCCTGATTTCCTGTTTTGCTGATTCATTCTTAAGACGGAACGTACGCGAGAATGATTGCGGCGATGAAGATATTCACGAGCGCAATCTCGAAGAAAAACAGCCAGCCGAGCCGCATAAGTTGATCGTAGCGGAAGCGCGGCAGAGTAAAACGCACCCAAATAAAAAAAAACAGGAGCACCGCCACTTTCGCGAAAAAGGTGGCGATATTGAACAAGCCGCCTACTACGCCGCGCCAGCCCGGTGCACTTCCATCGACAAGTGCCCAGTGAAACCCACCATGCCATGACGGAAGTGGCAGATGCCATCCACCGAAAAATAAAGTCACGATGACAGCCGATCCGGTGATCATGGCCGCGTATTCGCCGAGAAAAAAAAGCGCGAACTTCATCGACGAATATTCCGTGTGATAACCGCCCGCCAGTTCCTGTTCGGCCTCGGGTAGGTCGAACGGCAAACGGTTCGTTTCCGCGAAAATCGCGATTGCGAAAACAACGAACGAAATGATCATCGGGAACGCGAGCAACCATTTCCACGGGTTCAGCCAATCGCCGACGAATGGCGCGATCATCCAGCCGTGCTCAATCTGATAGCGTACGACGCTGGTCAATCGCAAATTTCCAACGAGCAAGAAAATTGGAATCACGGCGAGTCCAAGCGACAACTCGTAGGAGATCATTTGCGAACTTGAACGGACACCGCCCAGAAACGGATATTTGGAATTGGATGCCCAACCGGCGAGGACGATCCCGTAAACGCCCAATGAGGCGATGGCGAAAACATACAAGATCCCGACGTTGATATCTGCGATCACCATTGGGACACCAAAAAGTGTGCTGCCGAATGGAACAACCGCGATGGTGATAATCGCCGGCATCATCGCGAGACAGGGCGCGAGCCAGTAATAAAACGTGTTTACGTTGGCCGGAGTGAAATCCTCCTTCAGCAACAGTTTGAACATATCGGCGATCGGTTGGAAGAGCCCGGCCGGACCCACGCGATTCGGCCCCCGCCGATCCTGAATGAATGCGCTGACGCGGCGTTCCGCATAAACGCTGTAGGAGACCATCGGCAGAATCACCAGAAAAAGGATGGCGGCGATTTTGAGGAGCGAGGTGGTGATCAGAAAATAATCCATGTCGATCTTTTAACGGCCTGGCGGTCTTTGAGATTCGGCTTTCTCGATGGCCGCCGCCGCCGCGTCGACGGGCGGAGGAGGAGATTCATGCGCTTGCATCACTTGAATGCCGAGATCGCCGATTTTGCTCAGACTTAATCCTGCGAGTTGCGGAACAGCTTCAGCCATCTGCCGAAAAACATCTTCGATCGAGTAAATGCTGTTCTGTCCGGAACATGCCTGGATCAAGTCGCGCAAGATTTCCCAATCATCTCGCGCCTCGCCGGGTCCACGCACGGCGCGATTCAATCGCTGCAAACGGCCTTCGCCATTGATCATCGAGCCTCGTTTCTCGGCGAAGACAAACGACGGAAACACAACGGTTGCATTTTCCGTCGCATCGTTTGACAAAATATCCATCACGATAAATGCCGAAAGACCTGAAAGGTGCTCGGTTGAAATTCCCAGCCGCATCGGGTTTTCGCCAAGCGTGATTAACGCTTTCACAGTTCCAGA
Organism: uncultured Candidatus Udaeobacter sp.; assembly: GCA_955652245.1. Classification (GTDB taxonomy): domain Bacteria; phylum Verrucomicrobiota; class Verrucomicrobiia; order Chthoniobacterales; family UBA10450; genus Udaeobacter. Next base: position 3,409 of record CATPAV010000055.1, read on the forward strand.
TTTCACGGCCTCGGCGATCGCTGACAATTTCGCGCCTGGTTCCGAAGTGACCCCGAGCAAACGGGCGCCGTTTGTGTTCGGGTTCCGGTCTTCACTCAGAAGAATGTCGTCGCCGGGTCCGGTCCGCGGCACGATGTCGATCAATTGAACGGCGAGTGTCCGGGCGAGTTGCAGCGTCAGCCAAAGTTCTTCGTTGGTCATCCGGCCTGACGCGATGATGGCAATTTCTTGCCCCGAAAACTGTTTTAGCTGGAGCGCAGCTTGCGCGATTGCTTTTCGCCAGTCGACTGCGACGAGTTTCTCATCAGAAACGATCTGCGGTTCGAGCAATCGGCGCTCCGATTGCACGTAATCGAAGTTGAGCCGGCCGTAGTCGCACATCCAGGAGGAGTTGACCGCGTCATTTTCGCGCGGCGTCTGCCGGTAAATGACATCTTCGCGTGTCCCGATGATTGTGTTGCAACCGGTCGCGCAACTGGTGCAGATACTTTTCGTTTCCTTTAAAAACCAGACGCGCATCTTGAACCGAAAATCCGTCGAAGTGAGGGCGCCGACCGGACAGATATCGACAGTGTTCAGAGAATAATTGTTCTCCAGGCGCTTTCCCGGATGCGCGGTCAACACCGTATAACTGCCGCGATCGACGAAACCGAGCACATCGTCCTTGGCGATCTCCTGACAAAAACGAATGCAGCGCGAGCAAAGAATGCAGCGCTCATCGTCGAGCGTCACGCGTGGCCCGAGCACAATGTTTTTTGGTTTCTTCACTTTATGTTCGAGAAAACGCGACGCACTCGTGCCGTAATCGACGCTGAATTCCTGCAACCGGCATTCGCCCGCTTGATCGCAAATCGGACAATCGAGCGGGTGATTAATGAGAAGAAATTCCATCACACCGCGCTGGCATTCCTTCACCAGTGGAGAATTTGTGCGCACACCCATTCCTTCAGCGACATCTTGCGCGCACGAAATTTGCGGACGCGGTATCCAG
>CATPAV010000056.1 GCA_955652245.1 uncultured Candidatus Udaeobacter sp.
CCGAAGTGGGTGAAAACCGCCAAGGTCTGGAGCGAAGGCAACAACCGCATGATGGATTATTGCCTTGCCCAAGACTTGCCGACGCTCGTTTGGGCTGCGAACCTCGCTGATCTCGAATTGCACACATCACTTTCGCGTAAGAAGAACGTCGAACGTCCAACCATGGTGGTGTTCGATCTCGATCCGGGTCCCCCGACCGACATCGTTCAGTGCTGCCAGGTCGGTCTTTGGCTGCGCGATCTGCTTGCGAAGATGAAATTGAAAAGCTTCGCAAAAACGAGCGGTTCAAAGGGCCTTCAAGTCTATGTGCCGCTGAATACCTCGGTCACGTTCGATCAAACGAAAGATTTATCTCGCTCGCTCGCTCAGCATCTCGAAACAGATCATGCCGATCTTGTCACTTCGAACATGTCGAAGGCAGTCCGCAAAGCAAAGGTATTTGTCGATTGGAGCCAGAACGACGAACACAAAACGACCATCTGCGTCTATTCGCTCCGCGCCAAAGAAGAGCCCACCGTTTCCACTCCTGTCACTTGGGATGAAGTTCAGAACTGTCTGAGAAAGAAGGAAGCTGGCCTCCTGAAATTCCGCTCCGAGAAAGTTCTCGCTCGCGTCGAAAAACTTGGCGATCTCTTCGAACCGGTCGAAGAACTCAAACAGAAACTGCCCAGGAAATGGAAGCTATGACGTACACAAATACAGCAAAGATTATAAAGCATGAACAAACACATGGTTTGATGCGATAGGATGGACGGGAGCAGCCGCCCTTCTTGTCGCTTACGCGATGTTTCCTCTAAGAAATTGGAAGGGGATTTGGATAGGAATAGCTGTTTGTCGATCACAACTAGAAAGCGACTTTCTCCTCGTTAGGTCGCTACGACGATGATTAGGAATTGTTCCATATGCGCAAAGTGAATGTGAAAGATATTCCGGAGCAGGAACGCAAATCACCGAAAGGCAAGTTTCACAAGTTCGTGAAGAATATTTCGATCGCGCTTGGTCGCGAACCGGAATCGCTCGATCTGGGAAAGCGGCACCCGTTTGACCTCGCGCTGGTGCGGATTCCAAAAGGCAAATCGTATTGTCCGTACCATGCGCACTCGGCTGAATCGGAGCTTTATCTCGTCATTTCCGGGCGCGGCAGGGTTCGTGATAAAGACGGATCGAGAATTGTGAACGCGGGCGACGCGTTTTTCTTTCAGCCGGGCGAAGCGCATCAGCTCGCCAACGCCGACGACGAAGACTTCGTTTACTACGTCATTGCCGATAATCCGCGCAGTGGAGGTACCGGAGATTCCTGTTTTTATCCCGACAGCGGCAAATGGGCGGTAGTTAAGGAGAGGTTGGAAGAAGTAATCGTGAAAGGAAAAGAGACCGATTATTTCGACGGCGAGGAATGAAATCTCATCGATTGTTGTAAAGGCGCCTGCGTCAGCCGCAAATCTTACCAGCGCGGGCGACACGCCTGCCACAACAGCTAAATGCGCAAAGTAAATCTCAACGACATCAAACAAGAGGCGTGGCAATCTCCCGGCGGCAAGTACGCCGCGTACTTCAGGGGAATTTCGGAAGCACTCGGCCGCGATCCGAACTCGCTCGATTTAGCGAAACGACATCCATTTGACCTGGAACTGACACGAGTGCCGCCCGGAAAACGAAACTTCCCTTACCATGCGCACTCAGCCCAATGGGAACTCTATCTGGTTGTCACCGGCAAAGGCAGCGTGCGTCACGAGAGTGGCACGACGGAAGTGGTCGCGGGCGACGCGTTCATTTTTAGGCCGAACGAGTCGCACCAAATCACAAATTCAGGCGAGGAAGACCTTCTCTACTACGTCATCGCGGACAATCCGATCGGCGAATCTGCTTATTATCCGGACAGCCGGAAGTGGAAGGTGAACAAAGTCGGAACAGAGCGCGTCGCCGTAAAAGGTAAAGAAACCGATTATTTCGACGGCGAAGAATAGATGTTTGTCATGTCGACCGGAGTCAAGACATCTCTCGCTGTTATCTATCTTCCCGACGCTCAGAAAGCTCCGTCACGTTCCTTCACGTGAAAATTATTTCTGGCGGACAAACTGGAGTTGACCGAGCCGCTCTTGATGCCGCACTGAAGCGCGGAATCGATTGTGGCGGTTGGTGTCCTGCCGGACGTCTGGATGAATCTGGCCGGATTCCTGATCATTATCCGCTGAAAGAGTTGGAGGAGGGGAGTTTCGCCGAACGCACTTTGCAAAACGTCAAAGACTCTGATGGAACTGTCGTCATCTATTTCAACAAATTGCGCGCCGGTACCGAATACACGGTCCACTGTTGCAAGCAGCTTCCGCATCCGCACAAGCTGATTAATGCGGCGAACATCTCCTCGCAGGAGGCGGCACAGTCGATGGTCGATTTTGTACGCGAACACAAGATCGATACCCTCAACGTGGCTGGCCCGCGGCAAAGCGAATGGCCGGAAGGATACGAGTACGCGTTTCGGGCGTTAGAGATTTTTCTGAATTTAATCGGGCCGATCACGAGCAGGAGTAAGAGCACGAGTAAGAGTAAGAGATAGAATCACTCGTAGCGCAGCGCTTTTACCGGATCGAGGCGCGCCGCAAAATAAGCGGGAATCAGCGCCGCAAATGAGCAGATGAGAAACGCGCTGATACAGATAATGGCAACGTCCCTTGGAATGACTTCCGCTGGAATCGCCGAAAACTGGTAGACCTCGCGTGGAAAAATCTCGATGTGCAAAGTCGATGAAAGCCAATGGCTGAATTCGTTCCGGTAACGGATCAGCGTCATGCCGAGCCCGAGCCCCGTAAGAGTTCCGAAAAGGCCAACCACAATTCCCTGGCCAAGAAAAACCCAGATGATTTGCCCGATGTTTGCCCCGAGCGCTTTCATGATTCCGATTTCGCGACGCTTTTGCACCGTCACAGTGATGAGTGTGCTCATGATTCCGAACGCCGCGACCACCACGATAAAGAACAAAAGGAAAAACATGACTGTCCGCTCGAGCCGCACTGCTTCGAAATATTGATGGTTCATGTCGATCCAAGTCTGCGCGAATTCGGGCGGCTCGAGAAATTGTTCGATCGATTGTTTTACACGCTCGGCGCTGTACGGATTGTCGGTTTTGATGGTGATGCCGTGTAACGCGTCCCCCAAGCCGTACAGCTCTTGGCCAACATAAATCGGAACGAGCAAGAACTCAGAATCGTGCAGGTAATGACCGGTTTCGAAGATGCCGGTGACGGTCAGTTCCTTCGGCAGGATCACATCGCGCAATTGGTCGACCGCTTTTTTTTCCTCGTCGCCCTTTGCGTTCTCCAATTTCTTAATGCTATCCAGGATCTGGCCGAGATTACCGGGCGAATAAATTGTGATCTTATCACCGACATGCACTTGCAATTTCCGCGCAAGCTCGATGCCGAGCACGGTCGATTCGCCTTCCAGATCGAGCCTGCCGTATTTGATGAACTTTTGCAGCGGGATCACCATTTCCTCCTGCGCCGGATCGATGCCGCGAATCATGGGCGCGAGCCTCCGGTTTTGAAATTCGGAGATCACCGGGCCCTGAATGTAAGGCGCGGTTGCGACTACGCCCGGCGTATTGTCGATCTTCGCTTTGAGCGACCGCCAATCCCGCAAAATATCTTCGGTGCTCACGAGAATGTGCGCATCGAAATCGATCACCTTTTGGCGCAACTCGCGGTCAAACCCGGTCATGACCGAAATCACCAAAATGAGCACTGTCACGCCAAGCATCACGCCAATGACGGAAATCAATGTGATGATGGACAAGAATGTGCGCTTGGGCTTCAAATACCGCAGCGCAAGGAAAAGACTGAAGGGCAGTTTCAAATTGGCGATACCGTGGCCGCAAATTCGCTGATTTTCCAGACGAAGTGTGGGTCGCTTGAATCGAACGATGGAAAACTAACGCGACGCTCATAGAGCGCCGCTACAGTTATGTGAGCGCGTGCGTTTTTAATTCTTCGAGCGTAACGAATTCGAGCGCCGAAGCATGTGTGGCTTCAAGATCGACAGGAGCGGCACGCCGGTGATCAAGTGCAGCTTTCCACCGCGTGACGCAAACACACCACTTATCGCCCGGCTTGAGTCCGGGGAAGCCCCATTCAGGATGCGGCGTGACGAGATCGTTTCCGTCGAGAACCGAGAAATCCAGGAATTCGCGCGTGACCTTAACGCACACCGTGTGCAACCCGAGATCTTCCGGGCCAGTGTGGCAGAAGCCGTCGCGATAAAAGCCGGTCATCGGGTCGCGACAACAACATTTCAATTCTGTTCCCAAAACATTCGTGGGCATGAAATAGCATATCGCGTTATTGTCCGGTGGAAACCTCAACGAGTGAAAGATGATGGCGATTAATGCTCGATATGTTCATACGAATCTGATCGCCCGGGACTGGAAAAAGCTGGTCCGGTTTTATGGCGATGTATTTGGTTGCATTCCGAGAGGTCCAGGACGCGATCTTTCAGGCGAATGGCTCGATCGAGTTACGTCGCTTTCCGCGGCACGTCTTCGAGGCGTTCACTTGCGTTTGCCAGGCTATGGAGACGACGGCCCGACGCTCGAGATTTTCAGTTATGACGACATACCGGACAAGGAACTTCCGATGCCGAACGAACCTGGCTTCGCGCACATCGCCTTCGCGGTAGATGACGTCGAAAAGGCGCTGGAAACGGTCATTTCCGCTGGCGGCGGCTCAGTCGGCGAAATTGCAACTACGGAGGTCGGCGGCGTTGGTTTGCTCCAAGTTGTTTACGCGAGAGATCCCGAAGGAAACATTGTTGAGCTCCAGAAGTGGAGTTGAGGGACCGCGCGCGTGCCCCGCAAGGTCGACAACGCATTTTTGCTTACGCCGCATGCCAAAATCGATAGTCCTCGTTTACTGGCTTATCCCGACCAAACCGCAACGCGACTTCTTTTCCGAAGCGATTCGGATTTTGTCCAAACAATTTAATGCGCCGTGTTTTGAGCCGCATCTCACGATCATTGTGACTCCAGAAATTGGATTGTCGCCACGCAAGATTCTAAAGCAGATCAGAACGTCCCCAATCTCTCTGGGAGTTCGCGGGATAGGATTTTCATCCAAATTCACGAAGACGCTCTTCGTTCGGTTCACATCAAACAAATCATTGGTGAAATTAGTTGTCGATCTTGCGCGGGAAACGCGATCACGCGCCAAATCGGCACATGATCCGCACGTGAGTTTGATTTACAAGACGATGCCAACATCGACGAAAAAAGAACTCGCTTCCACGATTCAACTGCCGTTTTCGACCGTTCTTTTCGATTCGATCAAAGCAGTGCGTTGCGCGTCGCCCACAAAGACGCGCTCTGATGTGGAAGCGTGGCACGTGGTTGCCAAGAAATCTCTTCGCTGGTAGGGGCGGTTCACCGAACCGCCTGGGCGATTGCGGTTAATCGCCCTATCTTTAAGTTTGCTGTAGCGATGGAAACAAGGACGAAAATCTTCGGCGAGCACGGCGAGGCAACGATCAAGCAAATCGAGAGATGCGTTGCGGCGGGTGGGGAGCGTGGCGTGCTGTGCGCGGATGGGCATAAAGGATACGCGCAACCCATCGGCGGTGTCGTTGCCTATAAGGATAAAATCTCGCTGAGCGGGGTCGGCTTCGACATCGCCTGCGGAAATCTTGCCGTCTTGACGGACGCGAAGCGCGAACAGATTGCGCCGAAGCTCGAGAAGATCATGGACGACGTGGTGCACGAGATTTCATTTGGGATTGGCCGCAAAAGCAAAACGCGTGTCGAACACGAGTTGTTTGATGATCCGGCGTGGGAGATGAAACCCATGGGCGGGTTGAAATCGATGGCCGAAGATCAACTTGGAACAGTGGGCGGCGGAAATCATTATGTCGATCTTTTCGCGGACGAGCAGGATCGCATCTGGGTGGGCGTGCATTTCGGGTCGCGCGGACTGGGACACAAGACGGCGACGCATTTTTTGAAGCTCGCCGGCGGCAGGGAGGGAATGGATGTGCCGCCAACGGTGGTCGATGAAGATTCGGAAATTGGTCATGATTATCTCGCTGGAATGCATTTGGCGGGCCGTTACGCTTACGCTGGCCGTGAAGCGGTGGCGCGGCATGTCGCAGGCGCAATTTTGGGCGCGAAGATTCTCGAAGAAGTGCACAATCATCACAACTTTGCATGGCGGGAAAAACACTATGGCGAGGAATATTGGGTGGTGCGCAAGGGTGCGACGCCGGCGTTCCCGGGACAGAAAGGTTTTGTTGGCGGGAGCATGGGTGACGACGCCGTGATTGTCGAAGGCGTGGATTCGCCGATTTCACGCGAATCATTGTTTTCGACTATTCACGGCGCGGGTCGAATCATGTCGCGCACGGCAGCGAAAGGCCGGTTCGAAAGAGTTGGCAAGAAAAGAATCCGACGCGAAGGGCTTGTCAGGCACGACGAAATGATGAAATGGATCGCCGACAAGGGCGTTGTTTTGCGCGGTGGCGATCTGGATGAAGCCCCGCAAGCGTACCGCCGTCTTCCCGACGTGCTTGCGGCGCATGCGGGCACGATTCGAATCTTACACACATTGCGTCCGCTCGGTGTCGCAATGGCCGGACGCGACATTGCCGACCCTTACAAAGATTGAAAGCAATGCGGGTTTCCAGTTTTGATTGCTGATGATCACGGCGTCGGCGTCGGCGTGGGAGGCGATGGAGCCACCGGTGACGTCAATGGCGACGGAGTTGGGGAAGCCGCAGCCAATTTGGCCTTCGTTTCGTCAAACAACTTTCTTTCTTCGACGTAAATTTCACGATCCTCAGCTGCATCGATGTATTCCTTCGCTGCTTCAGCTTGGTTTGAGTTAACCAACAGCAACGCGACGTAAACGGCTGCGTGCGAATCATGCAATTGGTCCGATGGTAGTTTTTTTATAATCTCAAGACCTTCCGCGCTACGACGAAGCCGATCGAGCGAAAACGCGTAAGTGACGGCGCAGTTGACTTCGTTTGGCGCCCGATCGTAGGCCTCTTTGGCAAGGTCCTGCGATTGTTTGTTATTTTGGTCGATATTAAGGCCGAGTCGCGCGAGATCTGCTGTGATCGGCGGCTCGTTAGGAGAGCTTTCGTGCAGGCGCTGGAGAACCTCGTAGAGTTTTCCGAGTTCGTTCTTTGCGCGATAAAGCTGCCGAAGCGCGTTCAGCGCCTCACGGCGCACGGGCGGGTTTTTTGCAAGGCGCAGCCAAAGCTCTTCGGATTCGGACGGCAGATTCCATTTCGAAGCGAGGTGCGCGAGACCAAGTTCACGTTCCGGTAATGCTTTTGTCGCCTGCTCGGCGGAACGCCAGAGAGCTTCGAATTCAGCGTCCTCGGCCGTGCGCCGTGATTGCCGTGCGGCAATTGCCTGGTAGGCAAGGCGCAGATATTCAGAGTCGCCCCACGATCCGCTGCGCGCCCAGCGTTTGAGATGCGACCAGTTTTTTACATTCGCATACGCGTCTGCAACTGCGATGGAAACCGGCGGAAAAGTAAGTTTGTCTGCCGGTAACTTATCAATCCACTTAACAACGTCGCTGGCGAGTCCGTTTTGATTCATCCAGTTCATGAGCGACGCAAGGTCGGACGGATTGCGCACTGCAAACGGTTTCACTCTTTCCAATAACAGACGGAATTTCTTCTCATCGAGTTTTCGATAAAAGTTCAGGCAGAGGAGGTAATCTCCGAATGTGACCTGCCGCGACATTTGGAGCTGTTGCGCGAAGTTATCCGCCGTGGCGAGGTCATTGCGTGCTACAGCGTCGTTAAGCAACGCTCGTAACGCGCCGGTACGAAAAGGAGCGAGTTTGTTGAGTCGATCGAGGGCATCGCGTGCCTTTGCACTCTTTTCAGCATCACTGGAATAGATTTGCAGTACCGCGAGATTAAATTGGTAGAGATCGTTGCGCGGCTCTTCGTTTAGCGCAGCCGCGAATTGCTCCTCTTGCTCGGCGAAATTTCCTTCTGCCCGGGCTAGCCAGCCCGCAACGACATGGAAAGCGGCTCTGTTGCGGTCATTTGGGGAGACACGATCGAGCGCTTTTCGCGCGAGATCGAGCTGCCCGAAGCGCAATGCCGCTGAGGCGAGATTCAGCTGGCTATCCAGGTCGTTTGGAAGCAATCGCGCGATTTGTGCGCGCCACGAAACAGTTTCTTCAAGGTTTTGTTTTTCCGTTGCTTCCGCCAAAATGTGAAGGGCCAGTAGAGAGTCCGGATCCAGCTTCACGACCTCTCGCGCGCTCTGCGTTGCCCGGCTGAATTTTTCCTGCTGTAGCATCGAAGCCGCCCCATGCAGCAAACGGTTCTGGTGCCAGTCCCTATAGAGTTTTGAGCCGTAATGTAATAAAAGAATGCCGAGGACGACAACCACCGCGGCTGCCGCAACTAACAGACCGAGACGAGCAGGCCACGACTGTCGTTGGAAGAAGGACTCAAGACCGGGAAATAATTGGGTTTTTCTTCTGTGTTCGGCGCCTTTGATTTTTTCGCCCATTCTCGTGTCCTATCTCGCCGCGCGGTAAAAATCTAGCTCCGCCCGCGCCCATCGGCCTAAACACAGACTTCTAAGATTGTGTCGCTGCCTCGGACTCTTCAACCACAGGAACTTCTTCGATCGAATGCATAACCTGCTCCCTCAAACGACGGCCCCAGACGTACCGCGCCAGTAGAACCTTGATTGTTGCGGTCAGCGGTACAGCCAGAAGGGGGCCGAGCACTCCGCCAACGATCAGACCCCAAACAAAGATCGACACGATCACTGTCATTGGATGCAGGCCGACAGAATTTCCCACAATACGGGGGGCGTAGAACATGCCTTCAAGATTTTGTACCACGATAAAAATGGCCGTGACCCCAATGGGATGCCACCAATCGCCCCACTGAAAAGCAGCGATGAGAACAGCTGGCACCCAGCAGACCACGATACCGATGTACGGGACCATCGTAAGGATGACAACAATTACACCAATCAGAGGAGCAAAATTGAGCCCGAAAAGCGTCAATGCAGTACCGATGAGTATGCCATCCACCAGACAAACAAGTAGCTGCCCCCGAAAATACGCGGTGACGTATTTGTTTATCTCCGACAATACTTCCGCGACTTCATCCTTTAGCGGCGACGCACGCAGCGGCAGGTAATCCTTCCATCTCTTTTCGATGCGCGGTTTTTCATTCAAAAGGAAAAATAAATAGATCGGCACCAGGATGAGGCTGAGCAAAAAGCCTGTGACGCCAAGAAATCCGCCGATGCTTTTCTTCAAGATCCCCCATAATTTTTCCATCAGTGTTGGAAGTGCCCACTGAAGATTGGGAATTTGTTTTTCTACGTAAGCTTGAATGCGCTGGCGTTCGGCGGTGGTAAGCTTTGGCGGGCTCGGCGCGATTGTTTCGGTCGCGTTCGCACTCGCTTGCGGCGACGCGAACCCGTTTGGCGAAGCAGTCGCGCTTGGGGCTGGTTGTCCATGAGGAGGGGGAGAAGCAGCGCCGATGAGCCAGTTTGTGAAACTGGTCGATGCAGACTTTCCGTGTGCTCCGCCAAATAACCCGAACGTTTGGTCGAATCGATAGATAAGATCGACAATGCGATCGCGCGCTCGTTCTGTGTAGGCAGGGACTTGCTTCGCGAAATTTGCGCTTTGGATTGAAATGGTGGGGACAAGCCAGGCGACCAATCCGCCCAGTGCAAAAAAGGCGATGGCGAAAAGAAGAGCCACCGCTTTGGTGCGACTGCGAGTGCCTCGAGACATTTTCGTCACGAGCGGGTCGAGCAGATAAGTCAGAATCATTGCGATGGCAACAGGGATCAGGATTGGCTGAAGAAAGCTGACGATATTGGCGCCAGTCCAGATCGCCGCGCCGACGATCACGATGAGAAAAACGACAAAGAAGGCGGTGAGAGCTGCCCACATCGTTTTGCGCTGCCAGGCTGTTGGGTACTCCTTCATGTGCGCATCATGCACCCCTCTGGTTTTGTAGAAAACCTGCGCTGGATCGACATTTTAATCACTGAGTCGGGTTCGTCTTGGCTGGCGAA
>CATPAV010000057.1 GCA_955652245.1 uncultured Candidatus Udaeobacter sp.
GCGTAAAGCGTGGCGCAATCGAGTGAGCCCATCACCCCCTGGCTGCCATGCGCGTCGCGTCGCCGGGTCATTTCCGCCATGAAATCGCCTGTTCGGATTTCTGCAGCAAAACGTGCCACGGCTTCCCAAACGCCGTAAAAAGGCATCGAAAACGGCTCGCTCTGGTTCGCCTTTTTCGCTCGACGCCACCAACGTCGCGGCAGTCCACGCATTTTTTCCATCGATCCGAGAGGCGGAAACATTCGTCGACCTTTCAGCCAACGCGAGCGCTTATTTCCTACGCGCATGAGAACGGCCAGCAGATAGAAACCGACGGCATGGCAATTCATTGAAATTGATCCCGGCGGAGCGAAGTCGCCCTTTTCTCTGGGGCAGTGCTATGCTTAATTCCCAGTTTGCCCGTGAGCAGCAAACCGAAGCAGCGCGAAACAGAGCCTAACTTTGAGAGCGCGATGGATCGGCTCGAAAAAATTGTCGAGCAGATGGAATCCGGCAAACTGCCGCTGGAAGATCTGATCGTGCGGTATGAAGAAGGAATGAATTTGGTAAAGATTTGTCAGGAACGACTTGCCAAGGCGGAGCAGAAGATCGAAATCATCGCCCGCAACAGCGCGGGCAAGGCTATCGTGAAAGACTTTGAAGCAACGCCCGAGCCGGCAGCACCGGCCAGCGCAGTTGCTGAAACCGAAAACACTAATGATGAAATCAAACTCTTCTGAGGCGTCCGAACCGGCCGCTGTGACCGCACGCTTGCTCGACGGGATCCATTCGCCTGCGGATATCAAGACGCTGCACGAGCAAGATTTGCCGCAGCTCGCGCAGGAAGTGCGCGATGAGCTGATCAAAGTGCTTTCGCAAACGGGAGGTCATCTCGGCCCGAACCTCGGGGTGGTCGAATTGACGATTGCACTGCATCGCGTGTTCGACACGCCGCGTGACCGATTTGTCATGGACGTGAGCCATCAGGGCTACGTGCACAAAATGTTTACAGGGCGGCTCGATCGCTTTTCCACGATGCGGCAGCACGGCGGGCTTAATGGCTTTCTCTTGCGGACGGAAAGCGAGCACGATTGCTATGGCGCTGGTCACGCTGGGACGGCGCTTTCCGCCGGCCTCGGCATGGCGGTGGGGCGCGATTTGAAGGGAGGCAACGAGAATATCGTGGTCGTGGCGGGCGACGCTGCCTTCACCTGCGGAATCAGCTATGAAGCCCTCAACAATGTCAAGGCGCACACCAAGCGCTTTATCGTGGTGCTCAACGACAACGAATGGTCCATCGCGAAAAACGTGGGCGCAATCGCAAACTACCTAAACAGCATTGCGACGAGTCCAACGTTTACGCATTTGCACGACAAAGCGCGGGATTTCGTCCGAGCCATTGCGGGGAAAACGGCGGTTGAGTTCGCGCATAAGGTCGAAGAAAGCGTAAAGGGTCTGATCGTGCCGAGCGTCATTTTCGAAGAACTGGGGTTGCGCTACTACGGGCCGATCGATGGGCACGATATCCCGTTGCTGATTCGGACATTTGAGTTTTTGAAAACGCAGGATGAGCCCGTTCTGCTCCACATTCTCACTAAAAAAGGCAAAGGGTACGAGCCGGCTATCAAACAGCCGGATAAATTTCACGGCCTCGGCAAATACAAGATCGAGAGCGGCGAGACCGCGCCGACGCCGACGCCGACCTATTCCGAGATCATCGGCAAGACGCTGGCAAAATTTGCGGAGAGCAACCAGAAGCTTGTTACGATCACCGCTGCGATGCCGAGCGGGACCGGCCTCTCGCATTTCGCCAAGGCGCATCCGACGCGTTATTTCGACGTCGGCATCGCGGAAGAGCACGCCGCGCTATTTGCCTGCGGCCTGGCGACACAAGGCCTGACGCCGTTTCTCACCATCTATTCCACGTTCTTTCAGCGCGCTTACGACATGGCGATTCACGACATGGCGATCCAAAAACTAAACGTCAGGCTCTGCATGGACCGCGCCGGATTGAGCGGCGATGACGGCCCGACACATCATGGATTATTCGACATAGGTTATCTGCGGCATATCCCGAATTGGGTGCACATGCAGCCGAAAAACGAAGATGAATTTGTGGACATGCTCTGGACGATGGCGCACTACAACGCTGGTCCGATCGCCGTCCGCTATCCGCGGGGTTCCGGAACCGGTGCGCAAATCAAACCGGAACCCAAACTTCTCGAGATCGGAAAGGCAGAAGTCGTGCAACATGGGCGTGGCGTGGCGATTTTCGGCCTCGGCAACATGTTTGAAGTAGCCGAAGAAGCAGCGCGTAAACTGGAAGAGAAAGGGATTTCCGTTGCGCTGATCAATCCGCGGTGGATCAAGCCCATGGACACCGGCACACTCGATTTTTTTGCGCGCGGCGTGGAGGTCGTCTGCACGATCGAAGATCACGTTTTGCACAACGGTTTCGGTTGCGCGGTGATGGAGCATTTGCATTCACAAATGATCAACACGCCGGTTGTCCGCATCGGGTGGCCGGATCAATTTATCGAGCATGGCGCCGTCCCCATTCTGCGGAAAAAATATGGCATCACAGCGGATGCACTCGTGGAAAAAGTGGTGCCCGTCTTGCGGAAAAAATCCACCGCCCGGCCAACCGCAGCCTGAAAAAGCGAAAGGCGCCTTCGTTTCCGAAAGCGCCCTTCATATTTGATGGCGATAAGCCGAATTCTGTCGACCCAGCCCTTTTCTAGCAAAGTGCTGGACGGATGATCATTTATCTCACCCAGATTTCTCCGAGCGTCCGACAGTTGTTTCGGCGGTCATAGACCGCCGCTACAAGCCATCGTGATGCGACGATACCCGAGGATCGACGGGCCGGCTGCCCTCCCTCTGTTTTGTCTTGCACCGCATGGGGTTTTTCCTGCCTCGCGAATTGCTCCGCGAGCGGTGAGCTCTTACCTCGCCTTTTCACCCTTGCCTGCACTTTGTTGCCAAAGAACCGGCGGTGTCTTTTCTGTGACACTTTCCGTTACCGCAATTTTGCAACTGCGGCGCCCGCGTGTTTTACGCGGCATGTCGCCGTATGGTGTTCGGACTTTCCTCCAGCGAGCCGGAAGCGGCTCACCGGCGATCATCTGCCATCGCGCTTAATTTATCACAATCAGGAAAGCATGAAAGGAAGGAATAATCTGGAAGCCTTGAAACCAGGAAGGAATGCAGAAGGCAGGCAACGAGGAATAAAATCATTTCCTGGCTCCCTGGTTTCTTTATTCGTTTCCTGATTCAAAATGGGGATGGCACGGTCATGAAGAAGATCGTGATCATGACGAGTCCGATCAGGAGTTTGGCGATCATTCCGCCGAGATTTCCCATCAAACTCCCCCAGCCTGCCCGGCCGGCGTCGATCATTCTCTTTCCAGCGAGAAATTCTCCGGCAATTGCGCCAATCACCGGCCCGACAAACAATCCGATGATTCCGAAAAAGATGCCGATCAGTGCACCAAGGACAGCGCCGACCATGCCCCATTTTGTCGCTCCGAAATATTTTGCACCGATGTAGCCGCTCAGAAAATCGAGCGCGTACGTCGCGAGGGTCAGCAGAATGAGAAGGACGATGCTCCGCCAACCGATGCTCTTCTCCGGGCCAAGCATTACCCGGTGAATGATCGCGCCTGCGAGAATGAACGTCGTTCCTGGAAATACGGGCAGCACCGTGCCGATAAGACCGACGGCGAACAAAACAACCGTAAACAACCACCAGAACAATTCCATGAGTAGTGATCAGAGAATAGAGATTGATCACCACGCTTCAACGATTCAACGAATTCCGATCTTCCTTTGACCGGGCAGATGTCGATCTTATACTGGAATTTCCCTATTTAACTCAAACCGAAGGACTCATATGCCATTAGCCGTTGGAACCAAAGCGCCAGATTTCACATTATCGACCAAGACCGCCGATGGGCCGAAGCAGGTCAAACTGAGTGAGAATTTCGAAAAACGAAACACGTTGCTCCTCTTTTTTCCCATGGCTTTCACCGGCACGTGCACGACGGAAATGTGCGATGTCAGCAGCGGGCTATCTGCTTACAGTAATGTGAACGCCGCCGTTTATGGAATCAGCGGCGACAATCCCTTTGCACAAGAGGCGTGGGCGCAAAAAGAGAAGATTACGGTCCCGCTGCTCAGCGACTACGAGCACAAAGTCGCGAAAGCCTATGACGTGATGTACGACTCCTTCCTGCCCCAACTGAATCTTGGAATGGCGGGCGTGGCGAAACGTGCCGCATTTATCATCGACAAGAACGGCGTGATCCAATACGCCGAGAGCAACGATGACGCCAAACAGTTGCCAAACTTCGATGAAATCAAAGCGAAGTTGGCAGAGCTAAAATAAACCTAATCGGGAATCCATGAACCCAGGAGAAGAGAAAAAAGGCATCGCTTTTGGTCCTGGTTTCCTGGCTTCCAGATTCCTCCTTTGGTATGAACGACGAGTTTAAGACGCTGAAAAAATTCGAGGCCGGCAAGGGCCGCGAAGGATTTCTTCATTCATTGCCGGCGCTGGAGGAGCAGGGCGTCGGCAAAATTTCGCGGTTGCCGGTGAGTATTCGCATTGTGCTCGAGTCGGTGCTGCGAAATTGCGACGGGGAAAAAGTGCGGCGCAAAGATGTGGAGACACTGGCGAACTGGAACGCGAAATCGCCAGCGAACGAAGAAATCCCCTTCGTCGTGGCGCGGATCGTTTTGCAGGATTTCACCGGTGTGCCGCTGGTTGTCGATCTTGCCGCCATGCGCAGCGCGGTCAAGCGGCTGGGCGGCGACCCGAAAATCATCGAACCGCTGGTGCCGGTTGATCTTGTAGTCGATCACTCGGTTCAGGTGGATTTCTTCGGCTCAGCAAAAGCGTTGCAACTCAACTTGGAGATGGAGTTCAAGCGCAACCGCGAACGTTATCAGTTTCTGAAATGGGGCCAGCAAGCATTCAAAACGTTCCAATTAATTCCGCCAGGCATCGGCATTGTCCACCAGGTGAACCTTGAATATCTCGCGAAAGGCGTTCTCTCCTCTCAACTCTCAACTCTCAACTCTCAACTCTTCTATCCCGATACGCTGGTTGGCACCGATTCGCACACGACGATGATCAACGGCCTTGGCGTGGTTGGCTGGGGCGTCGGCGGAATCGAGGCGGAAGCCGGCATGCTCGGGCAGCCGGTTTATTTTTTAACGCCGGAAGTGGTCGGCGTGCACATGATTGGACAATTGCGCGAAGGCGTCACGGCAACCGACCTGGTGCTGTACATCACCCAATTGCTGCGCGCACAAAAGGTCGTCGGTAAATTTGTCGAATTTTACGGCGAAGGCGCAGCATCGCTGCCGGTGCCGGATCGCGCGACAATTGGAAATATGTCACCCGAGTACGGCGCGACGATGGGATATTTTCCGGTTGATCAAGAGTCAGTGAATTATCTGCAGGCAACGGGACGGAGCGACGAGCAATGCCGCGCCTTCGAAAATTATTTTCGCGCGCAAAAAATGTTCGGGCTGCCGCGCAAAGGTGAAATCGACTACAGCGTGAATCTCGATGTTGATCTGGCAGACGTACAGCCCAGCGTTGCCGGACCAAAAAGGCCTCAAGACCGGATCAATTTGCCGGAGCTCGGGAAAACATTTCGCGAGTTGCTTGAGAAACCGGTCGCGGATGGTGGTTATGGCAAAAAGAATCTCGACCTTCATGAAAAATATCTCGTGCAATTGAACGGCAGCGCGCCGCGCGACCGCGCAATGGCATCAACAGATGAGATCGATCAGGGGATTAATCCAGGCGACGAGCGCAACAAGATCGAGATGGTCGCAAACCGGCCGACGCCCCACTCCGGAAAAGACATTGAGGCTGCATCGAGCGACATGTTCACGCATGGGCAAAGTCGGATCGGCCATGGCAGTGTCCTCATCGCAGCGATCACGAGCTGCACAAATACGAGCAACCCGAGCGTGATGATCGCGGCCGGTCTGCTTGCAAGAAAGGCAGTCGAGCGCGGTTTGCGCATTGATCCTGCAGTGAAGACTTCGCTCGCGCCCGGATCACGGGTTGTTTCCGATTATCTCGACAAGACTGGATTGCAAAAATATCTCGATCAACTCGGATTCAATCTGGTCGGCTATGGTTGCACCACCTGCATTGGCAACTCGGGGCCGCTCCATCCGAACATCGAGAAGGCGATCCACGAATTCGATCTGGTTGCAGCCTCGGTGCTTTCGGGGAACCGAAATTTCGAAGCGCGCGTACATCAAAACATCAAAGCAAATTTTTTGATGTCGCCGCCCCTGGTGGTTGCGTTTGCGCTGGCGGGCCGGGTAGATGTCGATCTTTCGCGAGAACCGCTCGGTAAAGACAAACACGGGAAAGAGACTTTCCTGCGCGATCTGTGGCCGAGCCTAAGTGAAATCAGAAAAACAATGCAGTCGGCACTCAAGCCCGAAACGTTTCGTAAACTTTATCGCGATTTCGCCGATCAAAATCCGAAATGGAATGAAATTCCATCGAGCGCGGGCGATATTTACCAGTGGGACGAAAAGAGCGATTACATTCACGAGCCGCCGTTTTTCGGGAATTTCTCCATGGAGCCGGGGCACGTCGAGGAGATTCGGAATGTGCGCGCGCTTGGTATTTTTGGCGATTCGGTCACCACCGATCACATTTCGCCGGCGGGTGCGATCAAGGCGACATCGCCGGCCGGGCAGTATCTGGTTTCGCGTGGAATCAATCACACTGATTTCAACAGTTACGGCAGCCGGCGCGGCAACGATTTGGTAATGACCCGGGGGACCTTCGCCAATGTTCGCATCAAGAATTTGATGGTGCCGGGAACGGAAGGAGGAGTGACGAAGTATTTCGGAAATGGAAGTTCGGAAACCGGCGAGGAGATGTCGATCTTCGACGCGGCGATGAAATACGCGGAAACAAGAACTCCATTGATCATCTTGGCCGGTCACGAGTACGGCACGGGTTCATCGCGCGATTGGGCGGCAAAAGGAACGCGTTTATTGGGGGTGAAAGCGGTGGTGGCGGCGAGTTTCGAACGGATTCACCGCTCCAATCTCGTTGGCATGGGCGTGTTGCCGTTGCAGTTTCTCGACGGAGCCACCGCGCAATCGCTCGGACTCGATGGGTCCGAGATCTTTTCGATCACGGGGTTGTCAGACAAAGTTCGACCGGGTCATCACGCAACGCTCGAGATTCAAGACAACGAGGGAAAATCACGCTCGGTGCCCGTGAAATTGCGGATCGATACACCGATCGAGATTGATTATTACCGCCACGGCGGGATTTTGCCGTTTGTTCTCCGACAATTATTGGCGCGGCAAGCGCGTCGGTCACAGACCGCCGCTACAGCAGAATAGATCTTCGCTCGATCGTGATGGGCGAACCCTCGGCAATAAAGGCGGAACGCGGCGGCCTCGCTAATGTTTCGGTAAATTGCACGCCGTAAAGAGTTGTGACGTCGGCGGCGAAATCAAAGCTCTCTGCGTTCCAGATTTTCCAGCGCGGATGCTCGACCCGATATTCACTGCATCCCGCCCGCACACAGGTATAGCCCCAATAATGTTCGGTGATGAATTCGGCGTGCGAGCCAGCGGGAATGGATTGCGGCTCGCCGCTGGCGCTCATCTTGAGCGATTCCCATTTTCGGCCGCGACGCCAGGAATATTCGACACAGACGGCAAGATCGACATGTTCGATTTCGTGCTTCATCGGCACCGCAAGATAGTGCTCGCCGTAAAATGCACGCGCGACCAACGCAATAGCGCGACGCGGCACTAGTTCGCGAATGAAGACGACGCCGCGTCGCCACGTATCCGCGGATTTTTGTCGCACGTAGAAGCGCAAATTTACTTCTTCGAAATCGCGGTGTAGCGGAATGGATAAACCGAGAAGGCGCGTGTCGAGAAAGAGAAAGCCGACGACGCTAAGAAATGTTTTGCCATTATCGTAATCGAGTTCGGTTCCGGGCGGGACCAGGGGCGCGATAATCGCAGGATCGACAACGAAATTGAGTATGGCGAGAT
Organism: uncultured Candidatus Udaeobacter sp.; assembly: GCA_955652245.1. Lineage (GTDB taxonomy): Bacteria > Verrucomicrobiota > Verrucomicrobiia > Chthoniobacterales > UBA10450 > Udaeobacter. The sequence continues at coordinate 8,041 of CATPAV010000057.1, forward strand.
ACCGCCAATTGGCAGTGAGGAATGGTTGCACGGCGACGATTTGAATCGAAACAGAAACCGCGAGCGTAATTATTTCTTTAATTCACGAACGCGATAGCGAACCGCTATTCTCTCCGCCTCGAGCACGGGGCTGAGGTCGGCGCGCTGCGTGGCGAGAATCCACTGAGACCATGTTTCGTCTTCCTTGCGAGGAGCAGCCGGTAAATTCAGATGGATAAATTGTGAGGCGCCGATCTCGTTGCCCATCGAAGCGAGTAATTCCCGATCTGCGCTGTGCGACATGAGCTCGGCCGTGCCTGGAATGATCACATAACCGTCCGGGCGTGTGATTGACTTGAAATCGAGAATTGCTGATCGGTTGTCTCGGTTACTGGCATAGAGACTCGCGTAGATGTTATTCGGGGTCGATTCAGCAGGAACGCGAATCGTCGGCGGGACTTTTAATTCAAAATCGAGCGTGAGGTTATTGCCGTCGATTTTTGGCGGTTTGTCCGCAGCGACCCAAAAAAGGCCCGAAACGAGAGTCGCAAGCGCAATCGTAACTAGAATCGACAAGCCCTGGGTCTTAACGAAGCCGATGAAGCCCGGCCAGCGTGCACATAGGGCGACGACGATACCGACAACAAACCCGACAACGATTCCAAGCGGCGCAAATAGGAAGATGACGGTCATGCCCCGCTGCCCTTCCATGTCGGAGACGTGGTAAAGTTTCGTCAGATAATCCGACGCGAAGACCGCCAGGAACATTCCGGCGACAGCCGTGATGAGAGCGATGGCAAAAGCGCGGAGAAAACGCATTACACCGCGAGGCTAATTAGCTCTGAGGCAGCGCAAGAACTCGATCTCGATCTTGCCATCACTGTAACAATTTCTCGAGTGATGGATCGGGCTGAGTGCCGAGCGCGGTGGCCCTGGTATAGTGTCGTTTGGCCAGTTCTTTTGAAGCGGGTTGCGTCGTTGCGAAAATAACGGCCAGATTGAAATGCGCGTCGGCGTAATCCGGACTGTTAGCGATGGCTTGAAGTATCTCTTTTTCTGCTTCTCCGAGCCGACCCTTTTGGCTGGCGGTAACTCCGAGATAATTGTGGGCAATTGGGTTTTTCGGATTAATCTCGAGCGACTTGGTTAGTTCGGCGACGGCGTCATCGAATTTCGCTTGCCGATAATAGACGATACCCAGAGTCGTGTGCACAAACTCGTCCTTGGGCGACACTTCCAAGGCCTTTTTCAATGTCAGCTCCGCCGCCTTAAATTTGCCGCGGTGAAAATAAACGACACCGAGATTGGAAAGCGCGTAGAGGTTATTCGGACTTTTGGCGAGGATTTCCTGATATTTGCTTTCGGCGGTACGGTATTTGCCGTGCTCGAAGCTCTCTTTCGCCGCGCGCGCGACATTCTGCAGATCATCTGGCACGGCCGGTTTAAAGTCGCTGGGCGCAGGGGTGTCGCTGGAATTATTCGTCGTCGCCCCACCGGCGTCACGAGGCGGTTTTTCTTTTTCGTCCGGCTCCGCTATCGTAACGGAGCCTATTGACGACTTCTTGGCGAAAATAAAACTCGCTTTCAACGTGCCGGGATTTTGGTCTGAAATAGAGACCACCGGCTCCCGCAACAAAGCGAGCTCTTCATCGCTTAATTTTGTGACCGGCTGTGCCAGAAATTCGATCTGCTTGTTCAAAGCGTCCGATTGGATCTTTAGTTTATCCAACTCCGCCAGCATCACCTTCTTCGCCTCGTAACGACGCGCTTCCTCCTGCCGTTCGCGCACAATGATGTTTCTCAAGACTTCGTTTTCTTTGGCGAGGTGCGCCGTTTCGTCGGCATTTGCGCCGGTGAGCTTGGCATTTTGGAGCTGAGCGCTGGCGTCATCGAGTTGGACCGAAAGCTCGGCAACTCGCGCCTCGAAATATTGATTCAGTTTCTGAGTGTCGGCCAGTTGCTGTTGAAGTTGGGTTACCTGCTGTTTCGCATTGGCAAATTCCTCCGTATTTTTCGGCTTATCCTCACCAAGTGTCCGCACACTTTTCTCCGCACTCGCGAATTTCTGTTTCAAATCGCTATTCTCAGCCAGGAGGGCTTGCACGCGTTGTTCGGTTTCCTTCATCCCTTTCAATTGGGCGATCGCTCCATCCCGTTCTTGCACAAGAGTGGCGATTTGCTTGTTCACCTCCGCGAATTTTGCGTTGGTTTCGTCCTTTTGCTTTTCCGCCGTCGCCCGCGCCTCGTCAGCAGCAGCGACCGCATCTTTCAGGCGGGCGACCTCTGCACGCAATTGTTGCTGTTCTTTTGTGTTGCTGTCGCGGGACGACTGGAGCGCTCTTAATGATTCCTGGGCCTGTGAGAGTTGATCGCGAACCTGCTGCTCTGCCTTCTTGGATTTCTCGATCTCGCCTTGGGCTTTCTCAAGTTTCGAATTTGACTGTTGCAAGCGAGCGTTCACAAGTTCCTTTTCTTTTTGCGCGGTCTCAAGATCACTCTGCGATTTTTCAAGCGCTGCCTGCAGTTGATCGACATTGTCGCGCAATTTTCTGGTTGTCTCTTTAATCGTGGCGTCGCTCGGGGATCGAGGCGTCGCTTCGGTTGCTCGAGACGTCATCACCTCGACGCCCGCTCCGGATTGGCCTCCACCTTGAGGAAGTGCGGGAACAGCTTCCGGTAA
>CATPAV010000058.1 GCA_955652245.1 uncultured Candidatus Udaeobacter sp.
ATTCTATTCAGCTCGTCATTTTCGGATAAACTGTAGCGACGCGCCTGTGGCGCGTCGGAATATTCGTTATCATGGACGGCCCACAGGGCCGTGGCTACAACATTGAGCGTTGGACGTTGAGCGTTGGACGTTGGAGCTTGCTGTTGTTGTATGACCGCACCGAAGATTCTGATCGCTGACTCCATCTCGCAGCGCGGAATTGATGAACTCAGCCGAGAGGGCGCGCTCGATATCACGCTTAGACCGGGCCTGAGCGAAACAGAGCTGATCGAAATTATTCCCGAGTTCAGCGCGATCGTGGTCCGCAGCCAAACAAAAGTGACTGCGGATGTGTTGAACGCCGGCACAAGCCTTCGTGTCGTTGGCCGCGCCGGCGTTGGAGTGGACAACGTAGATGTTGAGGCGGCGACCCGGTGCGGCGTGCTTGTGCTCAATGCGCCGGGAGGAAATACCGTCTCGACCGCTGAACATGCATTCTCACTGTTGCTGAGCGTGGCCCGGAAAATTCCGCAAGCCGATGCAGCCGTACGCGGCAAGAATTGGGACCGGAAAAATTTCGAAGGCGTGGAGCTTTACAACAAAACGCTCGGCGTCATCGGCATGGGTCGGATCGGAAGCGAGCTGAGCCGACGCGCGATTGCGTTCGGCATGCGCGTGATCGCTTACGATCCATATCTCTCCGCGACACGCGCTCGAAGTTTGCAAGTTGAACTTGTCGATGAACTGGATGATCTGCTCGCAACTTCCGATTTCATTTCGTTGCACACCCCGCTCACGCCGGAAACGCGACACATTCTCGACGCAGTGCGTTTGGAAAGAACAAAACGCGGCGTGCGCATTATCAATTGCGCTCGAGGAGGCCTCCTTGACGAAATCGCGCTCGCAAATGCGTTGCAAGATCGACACGTGGCCGCCGCAGCTCTCGATGTCTTTGAAATTGAGCCATTACCGAATGATTCGCCGCTTCGTTCCGCGCCGAATCTTGTTCTCACGCCGCATCTGGGCGCTTCCACTGCCGAAGCGCAGGAAAGTGTCGGAATTGAGATTGCGCAATCCATTCGCGCCGCATTGCTCGAAGGTACGATCCGCAACGCCGTCAACATGCCAAATCTCGACGCAAGAACACTGGCGATCATCGGGCCACATCTGCGCTTCGGCGAGAAACTCGGCCGGTTTCTCTCCCAAATTGCGCCGAAACGCGTCGATACATTGAACGTCAACTACAGCGGAAAAGTAAACGAAGTGGACACGACCGTGATTACACGTTCGGTGTTGAAAGGTTTTTTGCAGGGCGCTGGTGGCACCGACGTCAACGAGGTGAATGCGCCGGCATTTGCCGAAAGTCTCGGCCTAAAAGTTACGGAATCGCGATTGAGCGCCCTCGGGGATTACACCGATTTACTGGAACTATCGGCAACAGCTGAAGGCAAAATGGTTTCTGTGGGCGGCGCATTTTTTGGGGCAACGCCTCGGATCGTCAGCATCAACAGCCGCCCGGTGGAAGCGCGGCCGCACGGTGTCGTGCTCGTTCTCGAAAACACGGACCGGCCGGGGATGGTTGGACGAATCGGCAATTTGCTCGGCGATCATGGCGTGAATATTGCCACGATGTCACTCAGCCGAAATCAGGCCGGTGGCATGGCGCTTACCGTGTTGAACCTGGATACTACGCCAGACGAGTCGTTGCTTGAGGAAATCCGGGCGAGCGAAGACATCCACTCCGCGCAGGTGATCGAACTCTAGGCGTAAACCAGCAGATCGATTTCTTCCGGTAATGAGTTTGAGACTTCGCGGATGACGTTGCCGCGGAGAAGATTGATGAGGGCGTTGCGTTGGGGCGCACCGACGATGACGCGGGAGGCGCCGATGGTGGCAGCAACATCGACAATCGTTTCGGCAGCAGAGGGGCTGACCGCGTAACAGAAGAGTGGCGAATGATCCGCGTCAGTTTTGCTTTTTGCTTCGGCGAAGATGGTGTTGGCTTCGGGGTCTTCCTGCCATTTGCGTTTCGCGTCCTGCTCGGTCATGAACGGTTGCTCACGCGCGCCGGTCACGAAATGAAACTCACCGCCACCGAATATGCGCTTCTGCGATTGTTCGTTAGGCACGCCGGTCGTGTTTTAACGCACCGGCAAATCCTGCGCGAAGTTTGGGGCCCGAAATCCGAAGAACATCGACAATATCTCCGCGTTTACGTCACGCATCTTCGGCAAAACCGAACCGGGCATCGGTTACCGTTTCGGACTCGCTTCATCAACTTAGGAAACTAGAGCTGACGAGGTTAGCTGTCGGGCTGGAGCCATCAAATACTCTCGATGCCGCACACCGTTCGCCCCGATCCGGATGACGCCAGCGATGGAAGCGGGCGTATCGGATCACATTTGGAGCTTGGACGACGTGATTAAATTGTTAGGGTCGTAACCCGATGATCAAGACTCTATCCACGCTGGCATTTCTCTTAGTCGCAACCACCCTTGAGGTGAGTGGGGACGCGATTGTCAGAATAGCGATATACAACCATGTCGGTATGACCCGCCTATCGCTTATGCTAGCCGGGGCGGCTCTGCTATTCGGATACGGATTTTCTCTCAATTTAGCACCAGTGGAGTTCCGGCAGGTGGTCGGACTTTACATCGCCATCCTTTTCGTCATCTGGCAGGTGATTAATTTTCTCGTTTTCCGAACGTTGCCGAACCTACCTATTTTGCTTGGAGGCACGCTTATTGTGGCGGGCGGATTAATCGTAACGTTCTGGAAACCCACGTATTCAGCCTGAAACTGTACCACTACCCCTTATACTCGTAACGATTGTCTTGCGTGTCTTCCGCAGTTAAATGCACAGAAGCATTATGGACTTCACTGCTAACTCGATTATTTGGACATTGGTTATCGGCCTTGTGGTCGGTGCCATCGCGAAACTGTTGATGCCGGGAAAAGATCCCGGCGGTTGCATCATTACCATTCTGCTCGGTATCGCCGGCGCCTTTGTCGGCACTTGGATCGGTCGTCTCTTCGCGGGCGAGAATTACGTCGCTGGTTGGATCATGTCGATCGTGGGCGCGATGATTTTGCTCTTGCTCTACCGATTGATTTTTAGGCGAAGGATGTAAGCGAGGGCGTTTTCGACGCGCCACAGGCGCGTCCCTACAAGATTGATATGGCATTCGCAAGAGGCGGATGGTTGCTCTGTCGCGCGAATGGCAGATTGTCATTGCTTCATGCCCGCGCCGACAAAAATTTGGATCATCGTCGCCTTCGCCGCTCTCTATTTGATTTGGGGTTCAACTTACCTTGGAATTCGGTTTGCGATTGAAACGATTCCGCCATTTTTGATGGCGGGTACCCGGTTCCTGATCGCGGGTCTGATCATGTACTCGATCGCTTGGTCGCAAGGCATCGTTAAATGGAGCTGGGCGAACTGGCGCACGTCGTTGGTTATCGGAGCCTGTTTGCTTCTGGGCGGAAATGGCGGAGTTACGATTTCTGAAAAGTATATCGAGTCGGGTTTAGCGGCAGTCATCGTGGCGGTCGTTCCGATTTACATCGTCGTTCTGGGGTGGGTGACTGGAATGGCGCCAAGACCGACAGCAGTTGTTTGGCTCGGCCTGGTGGGAGGCTTTGTTGGCGTTGGGATTTTACTTGGCCCGTCGTTGCGGTTTTCCTCAAACGACCCACACCACCCCGCTATCGGAATGTCGATCCTGCTTGTTTCATCTTTCCTCTGGTCGGCGGGATCGTTGTATTCACGGGCGGCGAAACATGCGGCCTCCCCATTTTTGACCGCAGCCCAACAGATGATTTGCGGGGGAATGCTCCTGTTGCTTACCGGCGCGTTGACTGGCGAAACGCGACGTTTCCATCCAGGTTCGGTGTCGATCTTGTCGGTGGCTTCGTTTGCTTATTTGGTCATCATTGGGGCCGTGGTTGGATACACCGCTTACATCTGGCTGTTGCGCCATTGTGATCCTGCCAAAGTCGCCACGTATGCCTACGTCAATCCGATCGTAGCAGTTCTGCTCGGCGCCGCTTTTGCCGGGGAAACTTTGACCATGCGAACTTTAATCGCTGCCGCTCTTATCATCGGTTCAGTGGCAATGGTGATTACTGCGCAGCAGTTAAGAGCGAGAATGGAACCGCCAATTAGCGCAACGGTTGCGCCCGCCGACTGAGCACAATGAAAAACGAAAACCCATCGGGCGGGGCGAAAGATCGACAACAAACGGTCGATGTGGTCAAGCGAAATTGGCGCGCGGAGGTTGAGACGGCGCAGGTCTATCGCGATTTGGCCGCGCATGAAAAAGACGAGAAGCGCCGGGGAATTTTGTTGCGCATGGCGGAAGCAGAGGAACGCCACGCGCAGCGCTGGGAAAAGAAACTTGTCGACCTTGGGGAGCCGATCCCGACATTCCCAGATACAGTTGGACGTCGTTTCAAACGTTGGTTGAATCGCGCGCTCGGCACCGACATCGCGATTCGTCGAATGGAAGCGACGGAAGAAAAACAGGAGGCGCAATTTCGCGATCAACGTGACCGTGCCCTAGCCAGCGAGCACGACGTTCAGGATTTTCTCCGTGAAAGCGCGCTCGAAGAAAAGGCGCACGCACGCGCGTTGCAAACAATGGTGCCGCAGCTGGGTCCGCGCACGGTGCTGGATACGATTCTGAAACGCGAACGATGGCACGGGCGGGGCGGCAGTTGGGTGGCGGACGCGATTTACGGCGTGAATGATGGGCTCGGCGCGGTGTTCGGAATTGTGTCGGGTGTCGCCGGCGCTACAAACAATCAGCAGCATTTCATTTTGATCTCTGGCCTTGCCGGGATGATTGCATCGTCGTTGTCGATGGGCGCTGGCGCGTATCTCGCGGTGAAAAGCGAAGGAGAAGTTTACGAGGCGGAGATCGCGCGCGAAAAAGCTGAGATCGAGGAAAATCCGGAGGAAGAAATCGAGGAGATGTCACTCTTTTATCAACTCCAGGGATTCAGTCCGGAGGAGTCGCAAAAAATGGCAGAACGTTTGGCCGAACAGCCTGAGCAAATGGTGCAAGCGATGGCGCAGAGCGAGCTTGGTCTGTCCGAACACCGTTTCCCGAATCCGTGGAAATCGTCAGCCTCGGCCGCGATCTCCACCGCGGTCGGCGCGTTTATCCCAATCATTCCATTTTTCTTTATGAGCGGAATCGCGGCGGTTATCGCAGCATTCGCAATCAGCATCCTCGCGCATTTTGCGGTCGGTGCGCTGAAGTCGCTCATTACGATTCGCTCGTGGTGGGCCTCAGGATTGGAAATGACGCTCGTTGGAGTGATCGAAGCGGCTGTCACTTACAGTCTCGGGCTCGCCTTCGGCGCGCTGGGTTAAAAGAAAGATGGAATCACGATTTTCGAGATTTATCAGAACAGGCACAACTACTCTTCGTATCCATTTGCTTTCGCATTTTGTTTGCATATCGGTGCGTTCTCGGCATTTGCGTAATTCGCTCGAACCTCTCATGCACTTACATTCCAGAATCGTTGTCGTCTTCGTCGCTCTCATTGCTTCGGTTAGCTTTGCCGAAGACAAAAATGCGCTGACTGCGGATGAATTAGTTTCGAAAAATATCGAAGCGAAGGGAGGCGCCGAGGCGCTGCGCGTTCTGCAATCGCTCAAGCTCACCGGTAAAATGCTCGTCCAACAAGGACAGATTCAATTGGGCTACGTGCAAACTAAGAAGCGGCCGGGCGAGGTGCGCACCGATGCGACGATCCAAGGTATGACGATAGTGCAGGCTTATGACGGGAAGGAAGGTTGGAGGATCTCGCCGTTGCAGGGGCGCAGGGACCCGGAAAAAATGTCAGCCGACGATGTCAAATCGCTGATGGAGGATGCGGAGATTGATGGGCCCTTGGTGGACTGGAAGGCCAAAGGAAGCACTGTGGAATATCTTGGCACCGAAGATGTGGACGGAACGCTTTCTCACAAACTGAAAGTTGTGCGGAAAAATGGCGATGTGAGCTTCGTTTATCTCGATCCGGATCATTTTCTGGAGATTCGGATATTGACGCAGCGAACGAAGCACGGCGCACAAGAAGAAGTCGAGATCGATTTAGGCGATTACGAAAAAATCACCGGCGTTTTTGTTCCAACTTCCATTGAATCCGGTCGAAAGGGAGATCCTGACAAGCAAAAGATCGTCATTGATAAGGCCGAGTCCAATGTGCCTGTCGATGACGCGATCTTTCATTTCCCGGCCACGGCTTCCAAATAACTGATTACCCAATGGTGCGCTTCCTGATTTTTTTCATTCTAGCTGCCGGACTGGTTTTCTTTGCTTTTGCTTCCCAGGCCCAGGAAACGCCTTATAGCTCCGCAACTATTTCTGGTCTCGGCGCACGCAACATCGGCTCGGCTACCATGAGTGGGCGCATCTCGGCGATGGCTGCGACAAGAGAACCTTCGGGCAAGATCACGCTTTTTGTCGGCGCGGCCAGCGGCGGTGTGTGGAAATCTGACGATAGCGGGACGCGATTTCGGCCAGTATTCGATGAACAACCAGTTCAGTCGATCGGCGTGATAGCAATCGATCCGAAAAACACAAAAAACGTGTGGATTGGAACGGGCGAATCCTGGACTCGTAACAGTGTTTCAATTGGCAACGGAGTTTACAAATCCACCGATGGTGGCGAGACATGGGCGTACGCGGATTTGGACAAATCGGAACGGGTAGCACGAATCGCAATTAGTCCGAAGAATAGCGATACGGTTTTTGCCGCAGTGCCCGGCGCGTTATGGAGCGATTCAACCGATCGCGGTCTCTATAAGGCTTCGGACGGAGGCAAGACGTGGACGCAGGTTCTCAAAGGTCCGAATCTTTCCACTGGCTGCACTGACATTGCGATGGATCCGACGAATCCCGACGTAATGTTTGCGAGCTTGTGGGATTTTCGCCGCAAGGGTTGGGAGTATCGCTCCGGGGGCGAGAGTCCGACCGCGCCTTCTTCCAGCGGATTATTCCGTTCGGCTGACGGCGGAAACACTTGGACAGAGATCACACCTGAAGCCAACAAAGGTTTCCCGAAAAAACCATATGGCAGAATTGCGATTGCCATAGCGCCATCCAACGCCAAACGCGTTTACGCTTTTGTCGAGTCACCCGATAGCGCGCTGTTTGTTTCCGACGATGGCGGCGTGACATGGGACAAGCGCGACAAAAGTAATTGGATGGTGTGGCGTCCGTTCTATTTCGCAAGGCTTGTTGTCGATCCAAAAAATCCGCATCGCGTATTCAAGCCCGACGGCGCTCTGATTTTGAGTGAAGACGCGGGCAGGAGCTTCTC
>CATPAV010000059.1 GCA_955652245.1 uncultured Candidatus Udaeobacter sp.
TCAATCCATTCAAAAGTCCCGCTGGGGGTGATGTGCGGCAGTGCCTGCGCCCGAATCTGAATGATCACGCCTTTCGTCCGTTTGATCTCTTGTTCCGCGATGAGGAGAGTAGGATTGCGTTGCAGCGCGGTCAGGATTGCTTGATCAAGAGTAAAAGTGGGAACACCACTTGACGAAGATGTTTCACTGCTTGCCGATGTCGATCCTTCGCCCGTGCCGGCGCGTGCTACCGAGGTTGCAGCAATCATCGCAGCGGCGAACCCGGAGATTACAAAATATTTTCGCATGAAGAAGAGTAGTCCGAGAGATTAGATGCCTGACTGTAGGCGCTTAGATTCAAACTGCGCGCTTTTTACCGTGCTCTGATAACACCGCCGCCGAATAGATGAAAATCATTTCGATTGGCAGTAGTCATAAATTTTACTGTAAATCTGCAACCATGCCTTTTGTTCGTCGGGCGTGAGATGTTCCAAAATCTTCATCAGATTGCCGACCATCTCCTCACGAATCCGCCGGACAAGCGCCGAACCTTTCGGCGTAATGCAGACCATCACCTTGCGGCGGTCATCCCGCGCAACTGAGCGCATGACGTAACCAAGATTCTCAAGTCGCGCCACCAAACCGCTTGCCGCTGCGGTGGTGTGCCCCATTTTCTGCGCGATGGCGGACATGGTGAGGACTTCCTTGTGATCGAGGAAGGCGAGAAGGAAAAATTGAGGAAAGGAAACGTTGCCCGGGGCAAGCTCTTTGCAAAGGTGCAGCACGAAACAGCGCTGCATTTCGAGGACGATATGGGAAAGCCGCTCTGCATCGGCACGAATTTGATCGGTCGGATTTCGTGCAAATATCGTGGACGCTCCTGTATTCAACGCGCGTAAGCTAAAAGCGCCGTGTGACCTGTCAACGTCAACGCGACAAGAATTCCGCTAATCGAAGGTCTGAACGTCGACACTTTCGCCGCCTGTTCGCGCTTCGCCGACCTCAAGACGCAGCAGCGCGTTCGATTGGCTTAAGCCGAATAGGGCATGCGATTCCTGGCGGCCAACCGGAGCGAAAGTGCCGTTCTCGAATCTTCCGCGAACGTAATGCGGGCGATCACTTTCGTTGCGAAGATCGACAAGCAGTTTCGCCGGCACTTTCGGCAGATCGAGATTAGTCGCGCCCATCATCTTCAAAATCGCTGGACGCACAAAACACAGGAACGTGACAAAGGCGGAGACTGGGTTACCAGGCAAACCAAACACTGCGCAGTCTCCAGCGCGGCCGAAGAGAAACGGTTTCCCCGGTTTGATCGCGACTCGCCAGATGTCGATCTTCGCGCCGAGAGAACGCAATGTCGGCTGGACTAAATCATGTTCGCCCACAGATACGCCGCCGCTAATGATGAGAACTGAATACTTGATTGCCTCTTCCAGAGTTTTCCTCAACGACTTTGCATTGTCTTTGCAATGCCGCACCGATTTCACAGCAGCGTTGCATCGTTGGAGCAGCGCTTGCAACAGGACCGAATTACTCTCGTAAATCTGGCCTGGCTTGATTTCTTCTCCGGCTCTCACAAGCTCGTCCCCAGTCGAAATGACCGCCGCATCCACTTCGCCGCCGACGGAAACTTGCGTGAAACCCTGCGATGCCAGCAGAGCGATTGTCGCCGGATGAATACGCTCGCCTTTGGCGACGATTTTCTGGCCTTCAGCCAAATCGCAACCACGTCGCCGTACAAACTCGCCACGGACGACCTCTACGTTCACGACAATCTGGCTTCCCTCACGCGTCACATCCTCTTGCATCACCACCGCGTCCGCGCCCGCGGGCATTGGCGCGCCGGTAAAAATTCGGACCGCTTCACCGGCAGAAATGCGAAGTTGTCGATCTAATGCAGCCGGTTGTTCGCCGATTACACGCAATCGTTTACCCAATCCGCACGAGCTTGCGACGACGGCATAACCATCCATGGCGGAGTTATCGAAGTTCGGCAGCGGCAACGACGAAAAATAATCCTCTGCCGCAAAACAACTGAGCGATTGCGAAAGCAAAACCGAGCGGCTGGGCCGCACCCAAATATTTGCCAGGACTTTCTTTCGCGCTTCTTCCTCGCTGATCATCACGCTCTATTTCAATTGGCAATCGGCGATTCGCAAGGCCGGGCTTTTTCGGATACAATTGTCAAGTCATGATCGCAAAGGCTCAGGAACCCAAATCAGCGACTGCTCAAACGTCCACTGTGCGCGTTGTATCCATTTCTCCGCTGATTCTCCTGCGCGAAGACGTGGGCAGCATCGTGATTCTGACGCTCAACCGGCCCGAGGCACGCAACAGCCTATCCGAGGCGCTCCTGGTCGCCGTCGGTGACGCGTTCACAGAGATTGCGCACGAACCGAAAGTGCGTGCCGTTGTGCTGGCAGCCAATGGGCCCGCTTTCTCCGCCGGCCATGACTTGAAGGAATTCAAGAGTCGTCGATCCGACTCGGACCGGGGCCGGGCTTATTTCAAATACATCATGGAGCTGTGCAGCACGGTGATGCAA
>CATPAV010000060.1 GCA_955652245.1 uncultured Candidatus Udaeobacter sp.
CGCGATGGTCAAAATGCGCGTCGGAGCAATCAGTCAACCAATTCGTACTCGCCTCGGTTTTCACATTGTTCAATTGACCGATTTCAAGCCTGCTCGACAGATGGATTTCGAAGAGGTACAGCCCGAAATCAGGCTTACGATTAAAAATGAAAAACGCCGAGCAGCATTACAGGCTTTGACTGCAGATCTCTTGCGTCGAGCGAAAATTGTACACCCGCTCTAAACGGTGGGCGGCGGACTGCCGTCTTCGCTGAAGCTACGGCGAGCTGGGGAAGGTGGCCGCTCCTTGAGCTTCCTTGGAATTCGTAAACTTCTGCGTTGCCTCCGGGCGTTTTTGCCCGCAGTTTGACCTTCGCGAAAGTATCGATAACCCCCAGGACTTTTGACCTCGTATGTCCGGCCCAACTCAAAAAATTATTGGAGTAATCGGCCTCGGAATTATCGGCCGCGCAGTGAGCGCGAATCTGCGCCAAAAAGGATTTCAGGTTTTCGTGTGGAACCGCACGCCGCGTCCTGTTCCAAATTTTGTCGGTTCGCCGGCGGAACTGGCCGAGCTTTGTGATTTCCTGCAGATTTTTGTTTCTGATGACGCGGCTTTGCTAGAGACCGTGGAGCGCTTGAGCGAAAAGCTTGGATCGCGGCACATCGTAATTGCGCATTCCACTGTCGCTCCCGATTCAATGCGTGCTGCAGCGGAGATTGTCGAACGTCGCAGCGCGCGCTTTGTCGAAGCGCCATTCACCGGCAGTAAGATCGCGGCGGGAAAAGGTGAATTAGTTTATTACGTCGGTGGAAGTGATGCGGCGCTACGGGACGCGCGTCCGGTCCTCGAGGCGAGTGGCAAACAGATTATTAAGATCGGCGAGATCGGCCAGGCGACTGCGATCAAAATCGCAACCAACATGGTCACGGCAGCGAGTGTCCAAGCAGCGGCGGAAGCCCTGGCACTGGTCCGAGCTTTGGGTTTGCCATTCGATAGGCTCGTCGAAGCCATGCAAGGCAACGCTAGCTATTCCACAACTCTGGCAATGAAAGTGCCCAAAATGATCGAGCACAATTTTGAACCGCACTTTTCCGTCAAGCACATGCTCAAAGACATGGAGATCGCCAGTCAACTTGGCTTGTCCCACTATCTTGACCTGGGAGTGACCGCCGCTGCGCGCGATCAGCTGCTTGAGCAAATGCAATGGGGACACGGCGACGACGACTACTCGGCAGTTGCGCGAAAATATCTTCCCGACACTCGTTCGACCGCTCAGGAAGAGACCCAAACAGCCGTGCCGGACGCGCAAGGCGAGGGGGGCTCAGTCGCCCCGGCTTTGGAGCCCACGACTTCTTTAGCTGGTTTGGAAGAGCCAAGACCCAAGCAGGAGAATGGGGATAGTGCAACTGGAGATGTTGCGGGGTCGATTTCGCCGAGCAGAGAGCTAAAAGAAAAAGCACAACTGCGTCGCGGCTTTCTCAGCCAGCTATTGCGCCGCGGCTGGCAACTACTAAAGCAGCCTGTATCCAAAGAAGGATGACGGCCTCGCTTCCGACCTGCGACGGTGCGTTCTTTGATTTCTCCGAACGCACAAAGCTTCGGATTACGGGGAGCGACCGTCTCCGTTTCCTGAATGGACAGATTACGAATGATGTGCGCAAGGCTACTGAATCAACTGCGATTGAGGCGTGCGTGCTCAACGCGAAGGGCAAATTTAACGCCCATCTTTTTCTTTCCGCCGCGCCCGACTGCTTTTGGATCGATGCCGATCCCGAACTTCGAGAAGCACTTCGCACTAGGCTCGAACGCTATGTCATCGCCGCCGACGTTCAGATTGAGGACGTCACTGATCGATTGTCGATCTTTCACGTCTTATCGCGCGCTGCGCCGGACGTAAACGGCAGCCGGCGCATCGTGTCCACGCGCCGCTTTGCTGAGACGGGCTGGGACGTATGCACCGATTCAGCGTTCCATGATGCTATTTCGCGACGGTTATCGTCAATGCTTCACTTTTTCGATGCCGCGTCGGCCGAGATTTTTCGCATTGAATACGGCATTCCTCGCTGGGGACGTGAGCTGACGGAAGAGATCATTCCAATCGAGGCAAACCTGGAAGAGCGCACCGTCGATTACGAGAAGGGCTGTTACATTGGCCAGGAAGTGATCTCACGAATCAAGATGTCCGGCCAAACGAACAAGCGATTGTGCGGCTTGATTTCGTTGCACGATGCGGCGCTTCTGCCAGGAATGAAACTCGCCTGCGCATCTGACAAGGGTAAAGAGGCCGGCTGGGTCACAAGCGCAGCGCGCAGTGAGAGATTTGGGAAAGAAATCGCGCTGGGGTATGTCAAACGCGGCTTCAATACACCCGGCGCTAATCTGGATGCCTTGGCCTCGAAGGATTCTGGTGCAGTGGTGTCAACTCCGGTGGAACTGGTTCCGCTTCCGTTTCGCTAGTTGCGTAATTTTTAATCTTGCATTTCAAAGATTCCAACGTGTAAAGTCCCCCACTTCAATTTTTTATCAGCCATGAATCAACGTTTAATCGCAGAAATTGGCCGCACCCAGCGCCTGGAAATCCTTAACTCACTCAAGAGGACCAGAGGCATGTCCGTTAACGAGCTGGTTGGAAAAATGAAGATGAGCTACATGGGCATCAAGCAGCACTGCCTCACTCTGCACCGCGATGGCTATTTGGACACGTGGCGCCGCCCCCAGAAAATGGGCCGGCCCGAAATGGTTTACCGGCTCACCCGCCGCACCCACGATCTGTTTCCGACCGATAGCAATCAATTCACGCTTGAGCTGCTGAAATCGATTCAGGAAATTTACGGCCCAAACGCGCCGGAGAAGCTTCTTTATAATGTGTTCGAAAAAAAGACTGCGGCCCTCAAGGCAAAGGTGAAAGGAGAAACTGTGGCCGAACGCGCTAAATGGCTCGCCCGCGTGCGCGACGGCGAGGGCTACATGTCCCAGTTCACCACCTCAGAAGAAGGTGGTCCGCAGATTCTCGAATGTCACTCGCCGATCATGAATTTGATCGAGCAGTATCCTATCATCGCCCGACTCGAGCAGGATATGTTCGAAGCTCTTCTCGGCACCCGCGTCCGCAGGGAAATGCTTCGCAACTCCGGGCTGTACGAGTGCGCGTTTTACTTCGCAGCGTAACACCAGAGCGTATCTTGGGCTGGCCATCGAGATTTCTCCTTTCCCAGGCAGAGAATTTCGGTTGATTCAAGGCCCATGTCTCGGGCTTTTCCTTCGGCGGTCATAGAGAACCTACAGCCGCTGGTTGACGGCGGTCGCTACCCGACAAAACGCATCGTCGGCGAAGATCTCGTCGTCGAAGCGGACATTTTTAAAGACGGGCATGATGTGGTTGCGGCTGCCCTGAAGTGGCGCGCTCTCGGGGAAAGACGATGGCGGGAAACGTCCATGGCGTACATCGACAATGACCGTTGGCGTGGCCTTTGCACACTCTACGATATCGCCATTTACGAATACACAGTCGAGGCATGGACCGATACGTTTCGCGGGTGGCAACGGGAGTTCACTGTGAAATTTGGCGCTGGCATCTCTGAGCTGCAAAGCGAAGCACTGGAAGGCGCCGCTTTGCTCGAGGCCGCCTCCCGGCGAGCGCGTGATCGCACAGATTCTGCGCGGCTGCTCGAGCTCTCCCGGCGGATGTGCAAAGCCGGTACCGCCGAGATCAACAAGATCGCACAATCCAGAGAGCTTGAGGCGTTGATGGCGACTTACGCGGACCGCGACAACGCGACGCATTACGCACCAGCTCCGCGCGTTATTGTCGATCGTCCAGCGGCGCAAATCGGCGCATGGTACGAATTTTTTCCGCGTTCAGCAGAAGGCCGC
The DNA here is from genome assembly GCA_955652245.1 of uncultured Candidatus Udaeobacter sp. Taxonomy (GTDB): domain Bacteria; phylum Verrucomicrobiota; class Verrucomicrobiia; order Chthoniobacterales; family UBA10450; genus Udaeobacter. The sequence goes on from CATPAV010000060.1 coordinate 3,857, forward strand.
GGCGATCGTGGATCAACATTTCGCGATTGTTTGCCACGGGTCGACGACGCCAAGGCAATGGGGTTCGACGTCATTTATTTTCCGCCCATCTATCCGATCGGTCATACGAATCGCAAAGGTCGTAATAATTCAATCAACTGTGAACCTGGCGATCCGGGTGTGCCCTGGGCAATCGGTAGCGAAGCCGGCGGACACAAGGCCGTCGAGCCCTCACTCGGCACACTCGCCGATTTTGACTGGCTGCAGAAACAGGTACGAAAACGCGGAATGGAAATTGCTCTCGATTTCGCGATCAATTGCTCACCTGATCATCCTTACGTCAAAGAGCATCCCGATTGGTTCTACAAGCGTCCGGACGGCACCATTAAATACGCCGAGAACCCGCCGAAAAAATACGAAGACATTTATCCGCTCAATTTCCGCTGCGACGACTGGCGCGCCCTCTGGGCAGAGATGAAAAGCATTATCCTTTTTTGGGCCCGACGCGGGGTGCGCATTTTTCGCGTCGATAATCCGCACACCAAACCAGTTGCCTTCTGGGAATATTTGGTAAGCGGCGTCCGTGCCAAATATCCGGACGTAGTCTTCCTCTCCGAAGCGTTCACCAGACCAAAAATGATGAAGGCGCTGGCCAAAGCAGGCTTCAACCAGAGCTACACCTATTTTACGTGGCGAAATTCGAAACGTGAGCTCATCGAATACTTCACGGAGTTGACGCAGACTGAGATGAGCGAATATTTTCGCGCTAATCTTTGGCCAAACACGCCGGATATTTTACCATTTGTGCTTCAGGATGGCGGCAGGCCCGCGTTTATGATTCGCGTGCTCCTCGCCGCTACGCTCTCAACTCTATACGGCATTTACAGCGGGTACGAGCTGTGTGAGAGCGAGGCTCTACCGGGCCGTGAGGAATATCTCGATTCCGAAAAATACCAATGGAAAGAGCGCGATTGGAACGCGCCTGGCAACATTAAGGATTGGATTGCGCAGTTAAACAAAATCCGGAAAGAAAACCGGGCGCTCCAGTCTTACGATAACCTGCGGTTTTGCCACGCCGATAATGACGCGATCCTCTTTTATGGCAAAATGACTGCCGCTCGCGACAACATCATTCTCATCGTTGTGAATCTCGATCCGCATCGCAAACAGAATTCTTACATCAATGTGCCGATCGATCAGTTCGGACACATGGAGAGCGACGTATATCAAGTGCACGATTTGCTCAGCGACGCGCGCTACACGTGGCGCGGTCGTCAAAATTACGTCGAGCTCGATCCGCTAATTCAACCGGCCCACGTTTTCCGTGTCCGGCGCTGGGCTGGCGGCGATCAATTTGTTTAGCAACCCGGCGAGCTGGTTTGTGTTTAGTTTGTGAGTTGCATATTTGCATCCAGGACCGCTCCATTTATGGTAACAAAATTCTTGGCATGAAGATTTCATTCCCGGTGCTTGCCACGCTGGCAGGCGCAACTCCCTTGCTCGCGCAGAGTGCCACGCCAACCCTCATCCCCGACATACATTCGAAAACGATCATGGACACGCTCGTCGCGGCCGGGCCTGTCATGATCCTGCTCTTTTTGCTCTCGATTTTCTTTGTCATGCTCGTGGTCGTTTATGTAATGACAATTCGACGCGGGGCCGTGGTCTCAAGTGGTTACATGGCCACCGCGGATGCGCTTTTGCGCAAGCGCGATTATCTTGGGTTGCTTGCCGTCTCCAATCGGCACGGCGAGGCGATCGCCCGGGTCGTGCAAAAGGTGCTCGATTTCACAACAAAAAATCCGAACGCAGATTTGCAGCAGCTTCGCGAGATCGCCGAGACGGAAGGAACGCGGGTGGCGTCCAGTCTCAACAATCGCGTTATCTATCTTGCCGATATTGGAATGATCGCGCCGCTGCTTGGTTTGCTCGGCACTGTTCTCGGAATTATCCATTCATTCGCAGCACTTGGCTCCGAGCTTGGGACAGCTCGTTACGTAGCTCTCTCGCAAGGCATCAGTGAAGCGCTGGTTAATACATGCGCCGGCCTCGCCATCGGCATTCCGGCGATGGTGTTCTACGCTTTTTTTCGCGGCAGAGCTCAGAAATTGATTTCAGATTTGGAAGCTGCCACGACGCACGTTTTAGCTCTGCTTGCTTTGCAATACGGCAAGCGGACCGAGCGAACGCCTGTGCTGATCGAGGATGAACTTTAGCTGCCCTTCGCGCCAACAATCCGCAAGATCGACATCGTCTTTCACATCGCATGAATCTGCGTAGTCACGCGCCTCTGCATCATCCCGGTATTCAACTGGCGCCGCTTGTCGATGTCCTGTTGCTGTTATTAATTTTTTTCTTGCTGACGTGGAACGCGGCTCGAAACGAGAACGAACTCGACGTTAAAGTGCCGAAAGCTTCGTCCGCGAAAGAGAAAACTTCACCGATTGGGGACGTAGTTGTAAATGTGAAAGCCGACGGAAATGTTGTCGTGAACCGGCGCACGTTAAGCGCTGCTGAATTGAGCGAACTGCTCAAAAGCCTGGTTCAGCTTAACACCGAACAGGCTGTCGTGATCCGCGGTGATGAAGCTGGCGCTTATAAAAATGTCATTGGTGTTTTGAATATTTGCAGCGAAGCCGGGATCACGAACGTAGCTTTCGCGACAGCGAAATGAAAATAACCCGCAGCGCATCCGGTCTTTTCGGATTGGCGATGCTGTTTGGGCTTGCGGACGGCGGCCTCGCTCAATGGACGCCGGAGGTGCGGCGGGCTCGGCCGAGCGAGGAGCCGCCGGTTGCGCGGGCCCTGCCATTCGAGGAACCGTCCGCGCCGGTTGCTCGTCGCTCAACGGACGAGTTCTCTGAATCGGGCGCCCGGGAAAGCGAAGCGCCTGACCGTCGTCAGCTCGACTATGCCAACGCGCTTTTCACTCGCAAGCTCTATGATCTTGCCATTCCCGAATATCAAAAGTATCTCGACGATTATTCGGGTCGCTCCGGCCGGGCGAACGCTTATTTTTCGATTGGCGAATGCTATCGAAATCTGAATCGCTCATCAAGCGCTCGCACAAATTTCCAGAAAGTCCTCAGTGACTACAGTGATAGCGATTTTGCCGGGCCCGCCGCGTACGCGCTGGCCGAGATGGCTTTTACGCAGAAGGATTATTCTGCGGCGCTTCCGCTTTTCCATCGTTCCGCGGGGAAATCGAAGGAATCAGCCGTGGCGCTCTCCGCGCGGTATTTCGAAGGGCGTTGCCTCGAAATTCTCGGCCGCAAAGATGAAGCCGCTGATATCTATCAAGAGGTTGCAGAGGCTGGAAATCCTAATCCGTATCGCGAGGATGCGCGCTTAACGGCGGCATCCATTCTGATTGGGCGGGGCAGAAAAGTCGATGCGTTCAAGCAATACGAAGCTCTTTCGAACGAAACACAAAAGCCGGCTTTAAAAGCGGAGGCGGCCGTGCGCGGCGGGATAATCGCTCTCGACCTTGTGCAAGCGGATAAAGGTAAGATCGACAAGGCAATGGTCGATGAAGCCACAAGCTTACTGCAAAAGGGCCGAAGCCTTCCAGAGGCCGGAAGATTCCGCGCCATCGCGCAGGTGGGATTGCGCCGGTTGCAATATCAAACCAGCCAATACGGGGAGTTGCTTGCTGATTACAAGAAAGAGCTGGAAAAGCTCCCGGAAGCGGCCCAAGCGGAAGTGATGCTGCTTGCCGCAAACAGCGAACGACAACTCGGCCACGCCGAGAAAGCGGAAGAACTTTATCGCCAGATTATCGCCAAGTATCCGGATCGAGAGGAAGCGAAGGAGGCGGCATATCAACGATTGATCAACATCTACAGCTCGGATCCAGCCGCGCTTCTCGCGGAAGCGGAAGAGTTTCTCAAGACGAGTCCTACAGGCGAACGCGCGGACCAAGTGAAGCTCTTGAAAGCGGAAGCGCTCTACAAGCAGCAGAATTACACCGAGGCGGCGCCGATCTATGCCGAGCTGCGTGCCTCGCAGCTTTCGCCGAAGTTGCGCGCTGAATCGGCCTATAAACTGGGCCTGTGTTATGTGCAGACGAAAAATACTCCCGAAATCGTCGAAGCTTCCACATATTACATCCAGACGTTCCCAGAGAACCCGCAGGTGCCTGCCGCTTTGGCTCAGCGCGCATTAGCTTATGAACAGGATAAAAACTACAACGCCGCCCTTGCCGATTTAAACCTCATTATCACAAAATATCCCAGCGCGCATGAACGGGAGGCCGCGCTGCAATTGAAGGCGTTGATTCTTGGGCAACAGGAAAATGCGAAAGGCATGGTCGACACGTTTCGCCAGCTCCTGAGAGAATTTCCCAAGAGTTCGGTTGCGGCCCAGGCGCAATACTACATCGGCAAGGCAGCGTTTGAGGCGAAGGACTACAAAACCGCGATGACTGCGCTCAACGCCGCACGCCAACTCAACAAAGAGCAATACTATAACCTTGCGTCGCTTCGATTGATTTTGTGTCAGTTCTATTTAAAAGATCGGCCTGCTTTGACCAAAGAGGTGAACAGTTTCATTGCCAACAGTCCGAATGTGAATCCACCGCCAGAAGTTCTTGAGTGGCTCGGAATCGAATATTTCAACGAGAAAAATTACCAAACGGCCGAAAAATATCTGAGCGCCTTGGGAAAGATCGACAATCGCGGAAGCATGAAGCCCGACTTCTGGTTTTATCTGGGAGATGCAGCCACGAAACTGAAAAATTTCACTGAAGCGGAGGATGCTTTTGGCAAATACTTACAGACAGCGAAAGATCCTGCGGGAAAGGCAAAAGTCTTGCTCGCGCTCGGCGCAGTTAAGATCGGTGCGCACAAACCAGACGATGCCCAGAAGATTGCCGAGGAGATCATGGCGCTGCAACCGGAGGGTCGCGTGAATGCCGAGGCGCGTTTACTGGCGGGTGACGTCCAACTGGAGCGCGGAAATTTCGATGATGCGGGCAAGGCTTTCATGAGTGTCGCTTTGCTTTACGATGATCCAGCCATTACTCCTCGCGCATTGGATAAAGCTGCATCGGCATATCAACGTGCTGGCAAAGCCGATGAGGCAGATCGGCTGGCCCGACAACTGCGCGAACGATATCCGAATTACGCCAGAGGTTAGATCGACATTTTCGTTCGCGCCTCTGTGGCTGCGAGCCTATGGGACGCGCCGATTCAAACACTGTTGTCAACTCGAAAGCAATTTGATTGCATTACGTCATGGCTAAACTTCGCCCGTTGCTCGCTGAATTCATCGGAACATTCGCGCTGATCTTCGTAGGGATTGGCGCAATCAAAACCGCTGGGCACGACATCGTCGCTGTCGCCCTTGCTCACGGTCTCACGATCGCCGCCTTTGTTTCGGCCACCCTGCATATTTC
>CATPAV010000061.1 GCA_955652245.1 uncultured Candidatus Udaeobacter sp.
CGCGCGCCATGGTCGGAATCCAGGAACGCCCCGCCGTCCCATGCTTTCGGAACTCCAAACTTGAGGATGTTTGAGGCCAACGCGGCGGTGTCGCCCTCGTCTTCCCATAAATAATCTGAGCCGAGATTTGTGAATATGAGAACTGCGCCAATGACCGCTACGATTGCGAACGGCCAGTGCGACCGTAGCTGTCGCGAGCCCGCCGAGAAGATAGAAGTGCCCGGTCTTCGAATTGCGACGAACTCGCTGCCTTTATCTTGCACAAATAGCGGATTATAGCTCAGAGCTTCATCCGTTGATCGATCAGATCAGCGAGTAGACCGATGAACAAGGTTTGGATGCCGGTCAGCGTCATGGTGATCGACAGGCCGCCAAGATAATGGTGCTGGCTATAGTCGATCGCCCCTTTAAGGATGCCCAAAGCGATTAGCAACAGCGCGGGCGGCACGAAAACATAAAGCGGCTTGAAGCAGGCACAGATCCGAATGATCAGGATCGTGAAGTTAAGAAAGTCGCGGACCGGATTGATCGACGATTTTCCTACGCGCTTGTGATAATTGATCGGCAAAAACTTGACCCGGTAGTGGTTGGTAAGCATTGCCAAGGTGATCGTTGTAGTGAAAGAAAAGCCGTCGGGGTACATGGCGAAAAAGCGCATCGCCACGTCTTTGCGAAAAATGCGAAAACCAGAATTCAAGTCGGGGATCTTTTGTCGGCTTAAGTATTCTGCCAGCTGTGTGAGGATCCATTTACCCAGTCGTCGCAGGAACGGAATTTTGACCAGATCTCCTGTGCGCGCACCAATCACCATATCGAACGTCGGTATATCTGCGGCCAGGCGTGGAATATCCGCCAGAGGATAAGTCCCATCGGCATCCGCGATTAAAATATATTCCCCCTTTGCCCGCTGAAGACCGTCCTTGAGAGACGCTCCATAGCCGCGATTAGTTTCATGCTCGATCAAGGTGACCGGTAACGTCCGCGCGACCTCGCCAGTGCGATCGCTCGAACCGTCATTGATCACGATGATTTCCATCTCGCCGAATACCGCTCGGTGTTTCTCTATTGCGGCGATCGTGTTAGCCAGGGCTCCTTCTTCATTACAGGCCGGGATCAACACACTGACCGAGGTTTGCGGAACGCTCATAAAAGAAGTCTGACTCGTAGCGAAATCGGAAATGGTGGTCAAGAACAGCGCGCAGATTTACGACCGAGCATCGCTCGACACACGGCCAGCGTCTGGCTACGCTGTGCAGTTTAATGAGAAATTTTCTGCCGCCGTTCAATTGCTTACCAAAACGTGCGAATGAAATCCGTTGAGCGGGCGCCGTCCAGCAGCGCGTCATCTTTGTTTTCGCGACGTCGGCGTTGGTCACTATTAATCGCAGCGCTGGCATTGGTCGCGTTAAAATTGTGGCTGGTCGCAGCCCAACCAGTCGTTGCGCATGCGAATGCGTCGTTCGACGATCGCCTTTATCTTGCGCTGGCCGAGCAGGTGCTCAAGGGCAATTGGCTGGGTCCGTACAGTCAGTTCACACTGATGAAGGGACCGATGTATTCCTTATTCGTCGCCGGCGCTTTTTGGTCCGGCCTGCCCCTGCCGCTCGCACAACATCTCCTTTATCTTTTTGGGTGCATACTGCTCGTACAAGCCTTGCGTCCCTGCTTTGATGCGAGTTGGCAGGCGTTCGGCACCTTCACTCTGCTCTGGTGGCAACCAATGAGTTATGTGGAACTCGATATTGTTCGCCAAAATATTTACACGTCGCTTACATTATTGCTCTTCGCTGGATTGTGTGCGCTGGAAACTCGGCGGGCTGCTGGCCTATATATTCGACTCGCTTGGGGAGCATTGCTTGGCACCGCCGCCGCGGCGTTCTATCTGACTCGCGAGGAAGGGATTTTGATTCTGCCCGGGGCCGCGTTGTTGATTGGAATCAGTGCTTGGAATTCACGGCGCGCGGGGGAACGGCTTCGTCCATTGGTCGCGCCGGCCGGCACCGCCACCATCTGCGCGGCCGCAATTCTCGTCACGGTCTGTACACTTAATTACCGTTACTACGGTTGGTTTGGCACGGTCGAGCTTCGCGCTCGCGAATTTCGATCAGCTTATGGTGCGTTGCAGAGACCCGTCCCGTCCGAACAAATTCCTTACGTACCGGTCACTCGCGATGTTCGATTGAAGCTTTACCAAGTCAGCCCATCTTTTGCGGAACTAAAACCGTGTTTGGAGGGACCGGTCGGATTAGAGTGGGCCAACTATTCCGATTTTCTTACCGGACGTCCGGGTGAAGAACTTCAAATCGGAGGAGGCTCATTTATCTGGGCCCTGCGGGATTGCGTCATCGCCTCGGGTCATGGCAACACCGCGAGGGAGGCACTGGACTTCTACCGATCCATCGGATTGGAAATCAACCGCGCGTGTGACGAGGGTCGGATAGCCCCGGCGCGACCTCGGCGAGATACAGTGGTGCCTCGGTGGCGGCCTGAAAATGCGCAGCGACTGCGGGAAACTGTCCCGGGGTATGCTGCCGAGTTTTTTTTATTTAGCGGCTTCAGCGCCTACCCCACGAATAGTTGGGGATCCGCCGATTTGTTGGCTTTGTTTCGAGATCTCACCCGCTGGCGACTTGCGCATTCCGATGACGCACCTGAACTCGATTTCCCATTGCCGTCGACTGTCGATCATTACCGACTGGCAGCGCTACAAGCGCTCGGACAGATCTTTCGCTGGCTTTGTATCGTGCTTGTGATCAGCGGGCTGGGTACTTGGGCGTGGACCGCAAGCGATGTGCTGCGACATCGGCGCATGACTTATTTGTTTGTTGTCGCTACCGCTGCACTGGGCTCCGCGTTGGCCGTACTTGTTGTTAATATGCTCGTACATGTGGTGGCGTTTCGTAATCGGGGTCCCACCGCATTCCATGAAGGTTATCCTCTCCTGGTGTTGTTCGGCGCTACAGCGTGGATAACTTTCTTATCCCCGCGCATTCGGCCTAAATATTCAGCCGAGCCTGAAACGTCTAGCCCTGGAATCAAATACGGAAATTAGGAGCTGCCCTATGGACCCGCGGGCCAATCGACACGGAAAATGTGCGCTGCTTGCAGATTTGTGTCATGTGGAAATAGATACGTGTCACCGGAGAACCGATGAAAATGAATGTTTTCCCGGTTTTCCCAGGCGGTTTCTTTTATCTC
>CATPAV010000062.1 GCA_955652245.1 uncultured Candidatus Udaeobacter sp.
ATAGCTTCCCAGTCCAAGCATCCGTTGAATTTGGAGCGAACTAATTCCTTTCTTCGAACTGCAAAGCAGATACCAAGCGACCAACCACTTTCGTAACGGGATGTGCGAATCTTCAAAAATCGTTCCGACCGTCACCGTGAACTGCTTTTTGCACTCCGCGCACTGACGCAAACCGGCACGAATTTTTGTGGGTTCACTCGCCTTGATTTCCCAAATGCGTTTTTGATCTGCGTTCTTGCAATGCGGACAAACGACGCCATTCGGCCACCGGATTTCCTCTAAATATTGGCGTGCCTTTTCATCGGTTGCGAAACGCGATTGAATTTCGTCGAGCGTGAGATTCGCTGGCGTTGGAAGCATGGATTTCGTTCTCATGCGACCAATCTCGCATTCCCTCAACATTTGTCAAGTGCATAATCCCTATTTCTTAAAAAATCAGTTGCAGAGCCAGCCAAAGTGGTCGATGTGGCGCGCTCCTTATGCAAAAAATCCTCCCCCTTACGATTATTGGTCTCTGTTGCGTGGAATTTTGGCCACGACAGGCCTCGGCGCTAAATATGTCAATGTCGCCGAAATCCAAGTTTGGTTATACAGATGCCTCCGGCAAACGGCAGTCAGTTCCGATCATCGATAAATATCAGCCGAAGAAAATCGTGCATCCCTTTGCTAAGATCGACACAAACATCGATCCGAAGCTGTGCCGCGCCGCTATGATCGCCGAGGAGCGTGCTCGCGCACATTCACATTCGCTTTGCTGGCGTTTTGTAAAAGAAGCCCTCGTTGCCGCGGGCGTGGTGAGCTCCCGACCGACAACATCATTGGCGAAGCAAGCCGGGCAGGAGCTCGTGAGCAATTACGGGTTCAAGAGGCTCGCGGTGGCCGATCCCTACGCAGCGCCGGTAGGCGCCGTTCTGGTATACGGTGCGAGCAAAGCGGCCGGCCACGTCGAGATTCGGACAGTTGACGGTTTCGTAAGCGACTTTAAATCGAGGATCCCGTCGCCTCGGCCATTGCTGGGCGTTTACGCCAAGTCGTAAGCTGTAGGCTCCGTTAGTGACGCGGTGGTTGCAATCAGCGACTACACGGCACTTTTTACGTCGGCAAAACTTGAGTTCCAGCTGGCAAAAAGCGCCGAGGAGCCGGAATCTGTGTGAATGTCCCACGACGGGCCAGTGCGGATCGCAATGTGGTCAGGCCCGCGAAATATATCGACGGCGATGATGCGGGCGTGGGGAAATCGGCCGGATACATTTGTGATCGATGAACCGTTTTATGCATTTTACCTAAGGGCGACCGGCAAAAAACATCCCGGTGCTGATGAGATAATCGCGACCGGCGAAACCGATTGGCGGAAAGTGGTTGAACAATGTGGGAGTCGTCTGAGTGCCCCGACAGGCATGAAGATTTTTTATCAGAAACAGATGACGCACCATCTCTTGCCGGAGATCGACCGGGAATGGCTCGTCGGTATGACGAATTGCTTTCTCATTCGCGACCCGCGCGAAGTGATTCTCTCTTACATAAAAAAGCAAGGCGACCCGACGCTGGAAGATCTCGGCTTTGTCCAACAGGCGGAGATTTTTGATTGGGTGCGTGTCCGCACCGGTTCAATCCCACCGGTGATCGATGCCAGTGATGTGCTGCAAAATCCCGAACGGATATTTCGACTGCTCTGTACGGCCGTCGGTATCGAATTCGACGAGTCAATGCTTTCATGGCCGTCGGGTTTGCGCGAGACCGATGGCGTTTGGGCGAGATATTGGTACGGCGAAGTAGCAAAATCGACATCGTTCCAGCAGTATAAACCGAGAGAAGGAATTGTTCCCGATCGTCTGTATGAGCTTTATGAGCAATGCCGGGAATATTACGAGGGGCTTTATGAATATCGCCTGCACTGAGAAGAATCGCGATCTGATCGTAAATATCAACGGGCGGCTCGTCCATCGCGATGAGGCTGGCATTAGTCCGTTCGATTCCGCCGTGCAAGGCGGCGACGCAGTTTGGGAAGGTTTGCGACTCTACAACGGACGCATCTTCAAATTGCACGAACACCTCGACCGCTTGGAGCGATCGGCACGCGCGCTGTCGTTCGTCGAGGTTCCCTCGCGCGAAAAAGTCATCGATGAAATCAAACGCACACTCGCCGGAAACAACATGCGGGACGGCGTCCACATTCGTCTCACGCTTACGCGCGGCCTGAAAGTGACTTCTGGAATGGATCCCCGTTTGAATCAATCGAGGCCGACACTGATTGTTCTCGCCGAACATAAAGCGCCCGTTTACGTGAAAAGCGGTCTTATCTTGATCACGAGCAAGATTCGACGACCGCCTCCCGAAATTCTCGATGCGCGAATTCATCACGCCAACTTGCTCAATTCCATTCTGGCCAAGATCGAAGCGAATAACGCGGGCGCGGACGACGCGCTCATGCTCGATACGCGCGGCTTTGTTGCGGAGACAAACGCGACTCACGCATTCATCGTGCGCAAAGGCGAGCTGGCAACGCCACGCGTCGTGGCCTGCCCGCCGGGAATCACTCGCGCAACCGTAATCGAAATCTGTGCCGTCGAAAAAATTCGCTGTGTGGAGATGGAGTTGTCGGTTGTCGATGTTTACGGCGCTGACGAAATGTTTTGCACTGGCACCATGGGCGAACTGGCCGGGGTCATTAAAGTTGATGACCATATCATCGCCGATGGCAAAGTCGGCCGAATGACAAAACGCCTGAGCGACCTTTACGCACAACGCACCGCAACCGAAGGCGTTCAAGTCGTTGAGTTATAGCAATCGTTGCCGTTAGCGGCAGACTTTTGGGAAGTGCACGCGGCGCCGAAACCGATCTGACCCTCGACGACGTCTATCGTGCCGACGAAGTCTTTTGCACTGGAACGACGGGCGAACTTGTTTGCGGGCGGGAATTATTCACTCGCCATTCGCCAGTCCATTACGCCAAACGAAGAACCGACGGAATTGTCCGCTTGGGAAGGAGCAGTCAAAACAAGCACCGGGCCGCGCTCAGTCCAATTTTTGAACTTTACATGCCAAAGCTTCGATGATGGTCTAGAGTATTCGAAGGGAAACAAACCTATGAAACCAAAATTCATATCAATCTGGCAGTTCAGCGTTATTGTGATCGCGGCTAGTAATCTTTGCGTGATTAGCACGGTGTGCGCGGTGGAGGATACGTCCACCGCAACCAATCCGCATTTACGATCAACGTCATCAACTCCAAGCACTAGCGCGGTCGTAAAACTAAGCCAGAAGGACGTGAGCTTTATCCAAAAAGCGGGAGGCGGTGGCCAGCAGGAAGTTGAGAATGGGAAAATGGCAGAGAAACAAGGAAAAAGCGCGGATGTAAAAAGGATCGGCGCACGCATGGTAGCCGACCACACCAAAGCGAACAAGGAACTGATGGAACTGGCCAACCGAAAAGGCGTCAAGTTCGACCCCCGGGGTGTTAGGGCCCAAAACATCGGAGCCGCGGACTTCGATAGGCAGTATTTGAAACTGCTCGAGGTGGACCACAAAAATGACATTGCTGAGTTCCAAAAAGAGGCAAAGAGCGGGGATGATCGTGACGTGAAAGCTTGGGCGGCCAAAACCCTTCCAACGCTCCAGGAACATCTCGCCATGGTCGAGGACGCCATGCGCAAGGTGAAGTAACCCAGGTCCCCGCGACGTGAAACGAGTTGCCATTTGCGAATGGTGATGCATCAGTTCGAAAAATATTGAAGCTCAACCAACTTTGGGTGTGAAGTGAAGACTTCTATCTTAGAAGCAGACCCGTTTGCAGGCCGGTCTCATCGTAACTCAGCCGTCGAACCGCTGATTTTCTTCCACGGTTCCGCGCGACCCCCGAGATGCTTGGCGAGGAATTCCTCGACCCGTCCATAGAAATCGAGTTGGTTTTCCGGACGCGCGAAGCC
>CATPAV010000063.1 GCA_955652245.1 uncultured Candidatus Udaeobacter sp.
CTTCACCGCGCGCGCAGTCGTTCGAAACATCCTGATGCCATTCCAATTTCTGCGGCAGAAAGTCGATTGCGCGGTTGTGCCGTGGTGCACGTATACCGACCCCGAAGTCGCGCACGTTGGTCTCGGTGAAAAAGAGGCGAAACAGAAAAACATCGATTACAACTTGTTCATCGTGCCGCTGGACGAAGTGGATCGCGCCGTCGTCGAGAGTGAAGAAGCCGGCTTCGCGAAAATCCTGACGCGCAAAGGCTCGGACAAGATTCTCGGCGTCACGCTCGTCACTCCACATGCCGGCGATCTTCTCCACGAATTTGTGCTGGCCATGAATGCGGGTATCGGCCTTGGCAAAATTGCTTCGACGATTCATGCCTACCCGACGTTCGCGGAATTGGCGCGCAAAGCGGGTGACAAATACAACAAGACGCGGCTCACTCTGGCGGCGAAGAAAATTTTCTCGTGGCTGTATCGTCGTCTGCGATGAAGAACATCTGGAAATGGATTGCGCTGGCTCTCGTGGTGGCCGCGCTGTTTGTCGCTTCACAGTTGTTACCAGTTAAGGAGTGGCTGAACTCCTTCAATCAATGGGTTGGCGGTCTTGGACCAATCGGCGTCGTGATTTTTATCATTGTTTATGCACTGGCGACCGTGCTTTTCGTTCCCGGATCGGTGCTGACTGTCGGCGCCGGCTTTATCTTCGGCCTAACTGTCGGCGTGTTTGCCGTCTCAATTGGCTCCACCATCGGCGCTGCGCTGGCATTTCTGATCTCCCGCTACATCGCGCGCAGAAAAATCGAGGCGCTCGCCAGCCGGAATGAAAAGTTCAAAGCCATCGACCGCGCGATCGGCGAGCAAGGGTGGAAGCTCGTTTTTCTGCTACGCTTGAGCCCGCTGATTCCATTTAATATCAGCAATTACTTCTACGGCATTACCGCGATAGAATTCTGGCCCTATGTGCTGGCGAGCTGGATCGGGATGCTGCCGGGCACCGTCCTCTATGTTTATCTCGGAACTTTCGGTAAGGCCACCGTCGAGGCGGCAGCCGGCGGCGGACGCACACGCAGCCCACTGGAGTGGGCGCTGCTCGGCCTCGGATTGATCGCGACAGTCGTTGTGACGGTCTGGGTCACGCAGATTGCGCGCAAGGCGTTGCGAAAAACCAAATTACCGGAACATACCGGCTGGTAAGATTTTCACGCGACTCAGTCGAAGGACGAACGGAACCATCGGCAAGACGAGGCGCGCTTTTCTGCGCTTGTAAGTTGCTTACTCACGAAGAGAATCGACTCCTGCTCGGAATAAAACGCCCGTTGGAGCATCGCACCCACATGGACGGACACCGTCGCACCGAGACCATCGTAAGAGAACGATACGCAGCCGGCGCAAAGACCGCAGAAGACAAGCTTTGTTGTCCGACCGAGTACAAGGCGGAATATCTCAAAGTCATCCCGCCGGAAGTGATCGAACGCGATTACGGCTGCGGCGATCCATCGCGTTATTTGCGCGAAGCCGAAACGATTCTCGATCTCGGCAGCGGCACCGGAAAAATCTGTTTCATCGCCGCGCAAGTAGTCGGATCTAAAGGCAAGATCATTGGCGTGGACATGACCGATGAAATGCTCGAAGTCGCGCGCCGTAATGCGCCGATCGTCGCGGAGCGCGTCGGCTATTCGAACGTGGAGTTTCGCAAAGGGCGCATTCAGGATCTGGCGCTCGATCTGGAATCGTTAGATCGACAATTGAAAACCAATCCGATCACGGACGCAGCGTCATTTCTCGCGGCCGATGAGTTGGCCGAGGAACTGCGCGTCAAACATCCGCTCGTCGCCAACGACTCCATCGACGTGGTGGTTTCCAACTGCGTGTTGAATCTGGTCGAACCGAAATCCAAACGGCAGCTCTTCGAAGAAATTTTTCGTGTTCTCAAGAAAGGCGGACGCGCCGTGATCTCCGACATCGTGAGCGATGAAGAGGTTCCGGCAAAAATGCAAAACGATCCCGAACTTTGGAGTGGCTGCATTTCCGGAGCGCTCACTGAAGAAGGTTTTCTGGCCGCGTTTGAAAACGCCGGATTTTACGGAATTCAAATTCTCAAGCGCGATGTCCATCCCTGGCGCACGGTTCAAGGTATCGAGTTTCGCTCCGTCACGATCGAGGCGTTCAAAGGAAAACAGGGCGAATGTTTCGAGCGCAATCAGGCCGTGATTTATCGCGGGCCGTTCAAGGAAGTGCTCGATGACGACAATCATCGGATGGAGCGCGGCAGGCTCTACGCCGTTTGCGACAAGACCTACAATCTTTACAAGAAGGCGCCTTATCGCGAATTCTTCGAATTTGTTGATCCACTTGTCGATCTTCCGCTGGCCGAGGCGAAACCGTTCGATTGCTCGCGCACGTCGTTGCGGCATCCGAAGGAAACCAAAGGCCAGGATTACGATGTGACCACGGAAGCAAACAACAAATGCTGCGATGGCGGCAGTTGCTGCTGATGACACTCGTCCTTCTTTTTCTCGCGACCTGTTTTCTCGCCTATTCCAACGGCGCGAACGACAACTTCAAAGGCATCGCCTCACTCTTCGGCAGTCGCACGTGCAATTATCGCACCGCGATCTCGTGGGCGATGATCACCACCTTCGCCGGATCGATCATGTCGATCTTTCTCGCGCAAACACTACTCAAGAAATTCAGCGGCAAAGGCATCGTGCCGGACCACTTCGTCGGCTCCGAATATTTTTTGCTCGCGGTCGCGATCTGCGCCGGGCTGACCGTGATTATCGCGACGCTCACGGGCTTTCCGATTTCAACGACGCACGCTTTGATCGGCGCGATTATAGGCTGCGGTTTTGTTGCCGTCGGACCGGCGATGAACTTTTCCTCACTTGGTAAAGGTTTTGTTCTTCCGCTGCTGCTTAGTCCCGTTCTCGCCATCGCGGCGGGAGGTTTGTTGTATGTGATTTTTCATGGAGCGCGCGTCGCGCTCGGTTTGAAGAAGGAGTGGTGCGTTTGCATCGGTGAAGAGGAGCGCGTCATCGCCATGCCACAGCCGAATCCGTTACTCGCGCTGCGCGCCGCTCCTCTTCCGTTGAACTTGACGATCGATGAGCTGGAGAACTGCCGCGAACGCTACGGCGGTAATTTCCTTGGCTTCACCTCGCAGCAAGTCGTCGACGCCGCGCATTTTTTTAGCGCAGAAACCGTTAGTTTCGCGCGCGGCTTAAACGACACGCCGAAAATCGTCGCGTTGTTGTTGGTGTGGAAAGCGCTCGATATCCGTTGGGGATTTGCCGCCGTTGCAGTAACGATGGCAATAGGTGGGTTGCTCAACGCGAGAAAAATCGCCGATACCATGAGCAAGAAAATAACGAGCATGAATCATGGGCAAGGCTTCAGCGCGAACTTGTCCACGGCGCTACTCGTCATCGCGGCGAGTCTGTATGGATTGCCAGTTTCGACCACGCACGTGTCGGTTGGCTCATTGTTCGGCATTGGTGTTGTCACTAGACGAGCGAATCCGCGTGTCGTCAGCGCGATTGTGCTGTCGTGGATCGTGACATTGCCATGCGCCGCGCTGCTCGCCAGCTGCGTTTACTGGCTGCTGTTGCACATCGCGCGATGAATCGGTTCGCTGAAAAGCTCCGCGAGCATCAGTTGCCGCTGCGCCATACGCGAACGGAAGTGCTCCAGGTGAACGTGGGCAAGCTCTGCAACCTCACGTGCCTTCACTGCCACGTGAACGCCGGACCGAAGCGCAAGGAAATCATGACACGCGAGACGATTGACCGGACCATCGAATGGCTGGCCAAGACCGACATTCCGACTGTCGATCTAACCGGCGGCGCGCCGGAGATGATTCCGGATTTTAGTTATTTCATCGAACAGGTGCGAACGCTCCAGCCACGGCGAAGGATCATTGATCGATGCAATCTCACTATCTTGCTCGAGCGCGGCTACGAGGGACTAGCGGAATTTCTCGCCGGGCGCGAAGTGGAAATCATCGCCTCGATGCCGTGTTATTCGCCGGAGAACGTGAACGCACAGCGCGGAGACGGAGTTTTCGATGGAAGCATCGCCGCTTTGCAATTGCTCAACTCGTTAGGCTACGGCGTGGCTGTCGATCTTCCGCTCCATCTCGTTTATAATCCGGTGGGCGCATTTCTGCCGCCACCGCAAGCAGAACTGGAGGCCGATTACAAACGCGAGTTCGCTACGCACTTTGGGATCGTCTTCAACAAACTCTACACCATCACGAATCTCCCGATCGCGCGCTTTGCCTCTTATTTGCGACACAGCAACAAACTCGAGGAATACATGGAATTGCTGATCAACGCATTTAATCCGGCGACGATCGACGGACTCATGTGCCGCAACACCATCAGCGTGGGCTGGCGTGGCGAAGTTTACGATTGCGATTTCAATCAGCAGCTCGACATCCAGTGGCAAAACGGGCGTCCAATTTTTCTCTGGGATGTCGATCCAAATAAGATCGACAATCGCGAGATCAGGACTGGCGACCATTGCTTCGGCTGCACGGCCGGTGCTGGTTCAAGCTGTGGCGGCGCCGTGCTCGGAACCTGACGGGTCGGAGCGAATCCTGCACGACCTGCTCTGGGCGGACTGATCCCGCCGAGCGCGCGGCTTACAGATACTTCTTCAAAGTTAGGATAACGCGCTGCGTTTGTGTGCCGCGCGTAAACTCAATCGTTACTTTATCGCCATCCTTTGTTTTGAATCTTCGAGCGCGATTACGGCTGCGGCGATCCCTCACGTTACCTTTGCTCGATCCCGCACCTACAGTTTTTTGCTGTTAACGTCGGTCGACCCGAACCATACTCCCAACAATATAACAGCGGGTCCGAATCCGCGCTAATCAGCGTCATGCGTTCAGCATCGGAATCACTGAATCTCGGCATCCTCGCAATCTGCATCAATGTCTCCCTGATGATTATCAAGATCGGCGTCGGCGTGGTCGGCAATTCGTATGCGCTCGTTGCCGACGGAATTGAATCGGCAAGTGACATCTTCTCTTCGGTGATTACTTGGGCCGGATTCCGTTTATCGCTTAAGCCGGCCGATGAAGATCACCCATATGGACACGGAAAGATCGACGCACTCACGGGTATGTTTTCCGGAGGCTGCTTGTTCGCTGCCGCCGCTTTTATCGCCTACCAATCGATTGTCGAGATCAGGACTCCGCATCACTCACCGGCGTGGTTCACGCTGCCTGTTCTGATTGCAGTGATTGTGGTCAAAGAA
>CATPAV010000064.1 GCA_955652245.1 uncultured Candidatus Udaeobacter sp.
GACGCAGGCCCGGGCGTAGAAGAAATGACCCTCGAACGAATTGGGATCGAGCGCGATGGCCTTTTCGAATTCTGCCATTGCTTCGTCGTATCGCTTCCCAAGCGAAAGCGCGAGCCCTTGCGAGGCGTGCGCTTCGGCGAGGCCGTTCTCCAAGGTCAGCGCCTTCGCGCTGGTGGCGAGAATACTATCAATGCCAACATCCAAATGGTAGATCAGGGATAGGAAAGAATCGCAGTCGGCGATGCCGGAGTAAGCGCGCGCATAGAGCGGGTCCAACTCCACCGCCTTAGCGAACATCCGCCGCGCTAATTGATAGTTGGACTTCGAGTGGCGGTGCAGGAACTGTCGACCTCTCAGATAATAAGTATAAGCTTCAACGCTGTCCGTCGGCACCTCGCCGATGACCTTTTTCTCTTGCGGCAGCAGCCTGACCTTTAACTGCTCGACAATTGCGTGAGTGATTTCGTCTTGGATGGCGAAGATATCGGTCAGGTCGCGATCATAGCGGTCGGCCCAAACGTGGCCGCCGTCGTTAGCGTTGATTAGCTGTCCGGTAACCCGCACGCGTGATCCCGCCTTTCGAACGCTTCCTTCCAGGATAAAGGTGACGCCAAGCTCTAGAGCTACCTGCTGCACCTTTATCGGTTTACCTTTGTAAACAAACACCGTGTTGCGGGCGACAACGAAAAGGCCGGACACCTTCGAAAGGTCGGTGATGATGTCCTCGGTGATGCCGTCACTGAAATATTCCTGTTCCGGGTCGCCGCTCATATTGTTGAATGGAAGCACGGCAATCGATGGTCGTTCCAATTGTTCCCGTTGTGCTGGCACCGCGTGCTTGATGTCTCGAGCGGCGGGGTTGTTCAGCGCGACGCTGTAAACGCGAATTGGTCGCTCAATGTTCTTGAGGTTTTGCTCGCCCATGTCCTCGAAAGCAAGATCCAGTCGATCGCCTACGTGATCGCGCACGGAGCCGGAGATCATGATTCCGCCGGGCTTGGCAATGCTTTCTAACCGGGCCGCTACGTTAACACCGTCGCCAAAAATATCCTCGCCCTCGACAATCACGTCGCCAAGATTGACGCCGATCCGAAATTGGATGCGGCGATCCCCCGGCACATCTGTGTTCCGATCACGCATTCCGCGCTGAACCTCGGTGGCGCAAGCAACCGCGTTCACCACGCTCGGGAACTCCACCAGCATTCCGTCGCCCGTTTGTTTGACGATACGTCCGTGGTGCTCCGCAATCTTACCATCAATAAAGTCGGTCTGAAGCGCTTTGAGCGCGGCGAGCGTGCCGGCCTCGTTCGTGCCCATTAGGCGGCTATAGCCCACGACGTCAGCAGCAAGGATGGCGGTCAAGCGGCGTTCCATGTCGGGTCAGAGAATCATGCAATCAATCACCATTCTATTATGGTGCTCGCCCAGGTCAGGCCGCCACCGAAAACCACCATCAATACATAATCGCCGTGTTTGATACGGCCGCTGCAATTTGCTTCATCGAGCGCAATGGCGACGGCAGCGGCGGAAGTGTTGCCGTACTTGTCGAGATTCACGTAGAAGCGATCGAGCGGAATTTTTAATCGATCGGCGATCGCTTCGATGATGCGCAAGTTCGCCTGGTGTGGAATCACGCACGCGATGTCGTCCGCTGTCAGACCCGCGTCCGCCAGGACTTTTCGCGAGGCGTTGACCATCGCGGTGACGGCTTGCTTGTAAACTTCCTTCCCGGTCATATGAATCGTCGCCAGGTTCATATCGACATTGTCGCGCGTGATCGGGCAGCGCGATCCGCCGCCTGGCATGAATAAAATATCGGTGAATCGGCCGTCACTGCCGATATGCGTGCTGATAACCCCGTGCGCGCCACCCCGATGTTGCAGCACCGCTGCGCCGGCGCCGTCGCCGAATAAAACGCAGGTGTTACGATCGGTCCAATTTGTGATGGACGTTAACTTTTCCGCGCCGATCACCAACACGGTATCGTGCGTGTGCGAAGTGATGAACTGCTGCGCGATTTCGATTCCAAAAAGAAAACCGGCGCAGGCGGCGGAGACGTCGAGACAGGCCGCATTCTTCGCAGCGATTTTCTTTTGCACGAAACAGGCCGTCGCCGGGAACAGCATGTCTGGAGTCGCGGTCGCAACCAGAATAAGGTCGACATCTTCGGGTTTAACTTTTGCCTGTTCGAGAGCGTTGAGGGCAGCCTTGCTCGCCATGTCGCTGGTGGTTTCATCTTTTGCGGCAACGCGACGCTCTTTGATTCCGGTGCGGACGGTGATCCATTCGTCGCTCGTGTCGACCATTTTGGTAAGGTCGGCATTCGTCAGGCGCTTTTCCGGCACGTAACTGCCGGTGCCAATTATGGAAACAGTCCGGCGCGTTTTACCGGAGTGCGGCCGCGGGTTCGAGCGAGGCTGTCGTTTCATGATAACGGCGAATCTCCTCGACGATATGCGGGTTGAGTTGATGTTCAATCGACTCGGCCGCCACCCGGAGCGCGTTCTTGATCGCGAGCGGGGTGCTTGCGCCGTGCGCAATGATACAAATCCCGTTCACTCC
>CATPAV010000065.1 GCA_955652245.1 uncultured Candidatus Udaeobacter sp.
GAGCAAGACAGCGTTGCCAATTTGCCTTGCGTGCCGCGAACTCAATTCGATATTGCCCGGCTTTTGCGACCCTATCGTCTAGAGGCCCAGGACACCGCCCTTTCACGGCGGTAACACGGGTTCGAATCCCGTTAGGGTCGCGGCTACTTTACACAGCTAAACTCGAGCAAATGAAACTTTCCGCTCCTGGTGAAACACGGGACGAGGCATGAATCCATCCATCACCGGACTCCATCACGTGACTGCGATTGCGAGCGATCCGCAGCGCACTCTAGACTTTTATGTTGGGCTTCTCGGACTGCGTTTCGTTAAACGCGCGGTCAACTTCGATGATCCAACTTCGTATCACTTCTACTTTGGCGACGCGCGCGGCACCCCGGGAACAATCCTGACCTTTTTCGCGTGGCCGGGGGCACGCCGCGGGATTCGTGGCACCGGCCAAATCGAAGCGCCGGCTTTCGCCATTCCACCAAATTCGGTCGGCTACTGGCTTAACCGTTTCAAAGAACACCATGTTCCGGCTGAAAAAACGCCGGCTCGTTTCGGGGAGGACGTTCTCCGGTTCGTGGATCCCGACGGGCTCGCGATTGAATTAATCGCTTCGATTTCCAGCGCCGGCTTCGAACCTTGGGCTGATAGCACTGTGCCGGTCGAGCATTCACTTCACGGGTTTCACGGCGTGTCAATCGCATTGGAAGGCTATGAACAGACAGCCACGCTATTGATCGAAACGTTTGGTTACCGATTGGTGGAGCAATTGAATAATCGTTTTCGATTGGCGGCACCGAGCGAAGCAGGAGCCGGAAGGATTGTCGATCTGCTGTGCAGGCCCGATGGTTCGCCCGGTCGCGTAGCGGCCGGTTCTGTCCATCACATCGCATTTCGCGCCCGCGATGACGCCGAGCAGCTCGTGTGGCGCAAACGTCTCGTCGATCTCGGTTACAACGTAACCCCGGTGATCGATCGAACTTACTTTCACTCGATTTACTTCCGCGAGCCGGGTGGCGTGCTATTTGAGATCGCGACCGATCCGCCGGGTTTCACATTGGACGAAAGCCTTGAGGAATTGGGCAACCAATTGCGCCTTCCGCCGTGGCTGGAGCCGACGCGTTCGCAGATCGAAGAAGTTCTGCCGGCCGTTAAAGTGCCGGCCAAACAATGAAATCGGAGCTCGACTTCGCGCACGAATTCGTGCCTGGTAGTTCGAAGCGAACCCTGCTGCTTTTGCACGGCACCGGCGGAAACGAGCGTGATCTTATTCCGCTTGGACGCGAGATTGATCCGACTGCCGCAATTCTCAGTCCGCGCGGCAAGATTCTCGAAAACGGTATGCCGCGATTCTTCCATAGATTCGCCGAGGGTATTTTTGATGAAGAAGATTTGAAGAAGCGCACGCATGAGCTAGCGGACTTCGTCGGCGCGGCAGTGGAGCAATACGAATTGGCAGCCGATCAGATCGTTGCCGTCGGCTATTCCAACGGCGCGAACATCGCCGCAGGCTTGTTGTTACTTCGGCCGGAAACACTTCGCGCCGCTATTCTATTTCGGGCAATGGTGCCCCTTGTGCCTGAAAAACTGCCCGACCTTTCCCTTCTGCGCGTTTGGATTGGCGCGGGAAACCAAGACCCGATTATTCCAACATCCGAGACTCAGCGCCTTGTCGAACTCCTTCGCAACGCGCGAGCGGACGTCACAATTCGATTTTTCACCGCCGGCCACAACTTAACGAACAATGAAATTGAAATTGCGCGCGACTGGCTGATGAGTTGGCATGATTAAAGGAAGCGAAATTCGAAAGGCAGATTTTCCTATCGAACCGCTGCTACTCGACCGCTGGTCGCCACGAGCGATGTCCGGCGAAGAAATCTCACGAGAGGAATTGATGCAGCTCTTTGAAGCGGCTCGATGGGCCCCATCGTCGTTCAACGCCCAACAGTGGCGAGCTCTTTATGGACGCCGCGGCACCGAGCATTGGACAACATTCTTCGATCTGCTGGTTGAAGCGAACAAGTCATGGGCGAAGAATGCCGCCGCCCTCGTCCTGTTTATTTCGCGAAAGACGTTCGAATACAATAACGAACCATCCATCACCCATTCCTACGACACTGGCGCAGCATGGGAAAATTTCGCGCTGCAAGGTTTCCAGCAAAACCTCGTGGTGCACGGAATGGAAGGCTTCAATTATGAACGCGCGAGAGTCGAGCTGCGCATTCCGGATGAATTTCAAGTGGAGGCGATGGCGGCAGTCGGCAGACCCGGCGCAAAGGAGCTGCTTCCGGAGAAACTGCAAAAGCGCGAGAGCCCAAATGATCGCCGCAAAGTAACCGAGAGCATCCTCGAAGGACCGTTTGTATCTGAACTGAAGTGAAAAAGTCAGGGCGAGATGACCACGAAGATCGACAACCACCCTCTTGCTTCGCTCAATATTCCGCGAAGGCGTCGTCCGGGTAGCAGTATAACCAACGCTCTCCCGGTTCAGCCGATGCGATGACAGGGTGTCCACTCATGTGCGCGTGCTTGCTCGCGTGCCGATTCGGTGAATTATCGCAACAAAGCGTCGCGCCGCATTCCTGACACGTTCGCAGATGCACCCATTGCCCGCCAATTTTCATGCATTCCTCGCATTCCCGGCGCTTCGGGTGTTTGACAGACGCAATCGCATTGAGATGTGAGCAACTGTTGTTGGACATAGTCCTGCTTCATTCACGTAGCACCCGATGAATCGAGGCAACTGCGATCGATCCTTCGCCAACCGCTGAGGCTACGCGTTTAAGACTGCCGCCGCGGACGTCGCCAACCGCGAAGACTCCGGGCAAGCTTGTTTCGAGAAGATGCGGAGATCGTGTAAGCGGCCAATGGACCGCGGCCAAATCGTCTCGCGATAAATCTGTTCCCGTCTTGATGAACCCGTTGGCGTCGAGCAAAACGCAACCGTCGAGCCAGCCTGCGTTGGAGACGGCGCCTGTCATCACGAAGACATGACGAGTGTCGCGAGTCTCGACGCTGCCGGTTCGATTATTCCGCAAATGCACCCGTTCAAGATGCTCGTTGCCTTCAAGCGCTACGATTTCGGTGCACGTTCGCAAACTGATCGCCGGACTCTCTTCGATGCGTCGAATCAGATAGCGCGACATGCTCGCGGCCAATCCTTCCGAACGCACCAGCATGTGCACGCATTTGGACGTCTGCGCGAGAAACACAGCAGCTTGACCGGCGGAGTTGCCGCCTCCCACCACGATCACTTCTTCATCGCGACACACCTGCGATTCAACAAAAGTCGCGCCGTAGTAAATGCCCGCGCCCTCGAATTGCGAGACGTTGTCGATCGACAATCGGCGATACACGGCGCCGGTGGCAATGATGACGGTGCGGGCTGGAATCCGTTGCCCATCGTCCAATTCGATCGCGTACGGTTTGCGGTCGCAGGTCAGACGCTTTGCACATTTGGCGATCATGACTTGAGCGCCAAATTTTTGCGCCTGCGTGTAGGCGCGGCCGGCGAGTTCCTGCCCGGAAATCCCCGTCGGAAAACCAAGATAATTTTCGATCTTCGAACTCGAACCCGCTTGTCCGCCCGGCGCATTCGATTCCAACACCAACACATCCAGTCCTTCCGACGCGCCATAAACTGCCGCAGCGAGTCCCGATGGTCCGGCGCCAACGATGACGAGATCGCGCACCTGTGTCTGATCAATCGCCTCATTGAAGCCAAGGCAATCGGCGATTTGCTGATTCGTCGGATTGCGAAGCACCGATTGTCCTCGACAAATCACGACCGGAATGTCTGCGACGCCGACGTGAAAACGATCGAGCAGATGCTGAACATCGGGGTCGCGGTCAAGATCGACATATGCGTGCGGATAACCGTTGCGGGTCAGGAATTCTTTAATGTGCAATGTTCCGGCGGAATGGTTCGAGCCAACGAGAACGGCATCTCCGATTTCATGCGCGATCAGCTCCACTCGTCGGAGGATGAACGCGCGCATCAGAATGTCGCTCAACTCGCTGTCCGTTTGCACCAGCGCCAGCAACTGTTCGCGCTCGACATCAATCACTTCGCCCTCATCGCCCGCGCGGATGCGGGTGAATCCGCGCCGGCCGGAGAGCATGTTCGCTTCGCCCGTAAACTGACCCGGCTGGAGCGTGACGATGGGCGACTCGGTCGAGCCTGATACGCTGATAATCTCGATTTGACCTGCGGTGACGACAAAAAACCGCAGCTGATCTCCCACCTCCAGTAGGACCTCGCCGCGCTTAATCTGACGCACGCGTCCATGCGTGGCAATGCGCGCAATTTGCGTCGCCGTTAATGTCGGGAATACCTGATCGACGCGCGTGGCGACCTTCAACGGCATCGCCAATGTCGCATCACTCATCGCGGTTCCCTTTTCTTCCGATTACGTTTTGTTGAGCGAGAAAGATTAATCAAGCACGCCGGCTGGCGCGGGCCGGAATCGGATTGCTGCCACGATGCCGAGCACGATGAACAGCGCCAACACGACGAGTTGAGTGAGCTTAAATGGTGGCTCGGTCTGCGTCGGAGCCATCGCTTTCAACGCCGGGATTTTTTCGAACGACTGCACGATCCCGACGAAGACATTGAAATAGAGAGCAATCACAGCGCCGACAACGTAGATCCAGCGCCAGTGCCCGGCGAGTTGACGCGGATAGCGCGCGAGAATCGCAACAGTCAGCACCACCAACGATATGATTCCAACTCCATGAGCCGGAGTGAAGCCATGGAACGGAAAGAAGAACCCGGTCACGCTCGTCGCCACGGTCGTTATCAGAAACCACTTGGTCCAACCATCGAGGCGTTTGGCGGCGAGCATGCCAAACAAGACGACCAAGCCAGTGACAATTCCGACAAGACTGATGAGCGTGTGAATTATTGTGTAAATGGGCAATATCATTGTCTTCCTCGAATGTATGGTGCTTTAAGTTTTGATGAATGCGAGCAGATCGGCGCTGATTTGGTCCTTCAGAGTCGAGGGCATGCCGTGAGGCGCGCCCTTGTAAATTTTCGATTGCGCATTCTACGTCGGCTTGAAAATAGTCCGTTTGGGAGTTCGTTTATACTAATAGTTTAAATTTGATGCACGCCGATTTTTATCATTCGGAGTTTGATCAGCCACATCCGAGCCGGGCGAAGGCGATCATCAAGGCGCATCCGGAAGTTCGCCAGTTGATGGTGCGCAACCCGTACACCGCTCTCATCGCATTATCCATCGTGACTATGCAAACAGCGATCGCGTATTGGATGGGCACGCTCGGGTTCGGTTATTGGTGGCTCAGTCTGGTCATCGCTTATTGCATCGGCGCGTTCGCGAATCATGCCAACTACGTGATTATTCACGATGCGACTCATAATCTGATTTTGCAGAACAAAAGCTTGAACAAGATAGTGGCCATCATCGCTGATCTGCCGAACCTTACGCCCGGCGCGATGGGTTTTCGCGTTTATCATTTGAAGCATCATTCGCATCAGGGCGATTACGAATACGATGCCGACCTTGCCAATCATTGGGAAGCGCGTCTGGTCGGCGACAAATGGCATCGAAAAGCGCTGTGGCTCATGCTTTTTCCATTTTTTCAACTGACCCGACCGCCCAGACTGAAAGCGATCACCATGTGGGACCGGTGGTTCTTTATGAATTTCATGTATGCGGCAGCATACGACGCAGCCGTCGTTTATTTTTGTGGTTGGCCGGGACTCCTTTATCTCGGGTTCGCGTTTTTCTTCTCGGTTGGACTGCATCCGGTCGGTGCTCGCTGGATTCAGGAGCATTACACGTATGATTTCGACCAGGAAACGTTCAGCTATTACGGACCGATCAACTTAGTCGCGCTGAACATGGGCTACCACAATGAGCACCACGATTTGCCGTCGATCCCGTGGAATAATCTGCCGAAGCTGCGCGCAATGGCCCCGGAGTTTTACGACAATCTGAAGTATCACTCGTCATGGACCCGGCTGCTCTTTCAGTTCATTTTCGACGAGCGCTACACGCTGTATTCGCGGATTGAACGAATGAAGCAAAAGGCCAATTCTCGAGCGATTCCAGACGTGATAACCGGTCGAATCAGCGGCGTTGATCTGAGCGCGAGGCCGATTACTTTTTAATTATGGCAGAGCGGCATTACGTCTCGAAGAAAAACGAAACGGTCCGGATGTTCGAGAGCGATTTCATCGAATTCTTTTCGCGTGTGCATCCGGCGACGCCACTGCTGTTGTACATGCCGGTTGTCGGCTACATGCTTTACCTGTCACTGTGGCAGCGAAAACTGTCGATCCTGGCTGTCGCAGGATTATTTGTGCTTGGTATTCTGCTCTGGACCCTGCTCGAGTACCTCATCCATCGGTACATATTTCATTATGAACCGAAGAGCCATTTGGGAAAACGATTGCACTACATCGTCCACGGTGTTCATCACGATTATCCAAATGACGCCCGACGGCTCGTCATGCCGCCGAGCATAAGTGTGCCGCTTGCGGTTCTGTTTTACATTTTGTTCCTTTTAATTTTCGGCCATCTGGCGCCGAGTGTATTCGCTGGTCTGATTTTCGGTTACGTCTGTTACGACACGCTCCATTATGCGACGCACCATTTCCCAATGAAACGCGGGCTCTGGCTCTGGTTGAAGCAGTATCACCTGCGCCATCACTACAAGGATGATGACGCCGGATTTGGCATCAGCTCGCCGCTTTGGGACTACGTTTTTGGAACAACGCGAAAATAACGCTCGCCC
>CATPAV010000066.1 GCA_955652245.1 uncultured Candidatus Udaeobacter sp.
AGAAATTGCAACTGCGGGTCGATCTCGGCGTGCTGCAAATGGAAATGACTGGACGGCCCGATGGCCAGCGTCCGCATAACTGCGACTCGCTCCTCGAATACCACCAGAGACGGGCGGCTCGGGCGGCAGAGAAAGGCAAAGATTACGAACTCACGCCGGAAGAATGCGCCGAACTCCAGCAGGAAGGCATCCAGTATTATCATCGCTATTTAAGTCTCTTTCAGATCAACGATTTCGCGGGCGTAGTGCGCGACACACAACGCAATCTTGATCTTTTCACCTTCGTGACCGAGCACACCGACCGCGACGAGCTTTCCTGGAGCCTGCAACAGTTCCGTCCTTACGTGCTCATGATGAACACACGGGCGAAGGCGTCCATCCTTCTGGGGCAGAGCAAATTTGGCGAAGCCATGTCCGAGATCGAGCGTGGGCGCGATGCTATCGCGGAGTTTTTCCAGCACTCAAATTTCCCCGAGCTTGTATCCAAAAGCTCGGAGATCGCATTTCTCGACGAATGGCTCGAGGAAGTGAAAGCAAAACGTCCGCTCTCCAAACTGGAGATCATGCAACGCGAGATGGAAACCGCGATCGCCAGTGAACTTTACGAGCGTGCCGCCGAATTGCGCGACGCCATCAACCTACTGAAGACACAAAAGCCAGCACAATCAAGCCGCGGATCACGCGAATAGCTGGTTGGTTCCTGGTGATCTCGATTACTAAATTAGATTGACGTCTCGGAGCGTTCCGCGAGTCTGGCCAGAGAGCATCCGCCTATTAGCCAAAATCCTCCTAGCCGGCGCACGGCTCCATCCCAACGCCAATTTTAGCGGCTCGATCACAAGCGGAATGCGTCTTGCATTTCGGCGACTGGCGTCTAGATGTGTTGCCCTATGAAAACCGCCGCCTATTCCATGGCCCTAACCATTTCTTTCCTGCTTAGTGCTCGAGCCGACCTGACGATCGTGCAAAAGGTGGAAAGAGCCGGCTCGGCTACGAATATGACTATCAAGGTCAAAGGTGACAAAGTGCGCATCGAAGCTTCGCCACAGGTCACTACGATTCTTGATGGGAAGACCGGAGAAGTAACCAATCTGATGAACGATCAGAAAACCGTCGTGCGCATCTCGGCGGAGAAGGCGAAGGCTGTCACAAACATGATAAACAGGTTTGACGTGAAAAAAGAAGGCGCGGGAAAAGTCAAGCTGACGCCGACGGGCCAAAAGGAAACGGTGAATGGTTATGAAACCGAGCAGTACATTTATGACGGACCCGATTTCAAGACCAGCTACTGGATCGCGTCCAACTATCCCGACGGCGCTGCCATCCTCGCACAACTGCGATCCATCAAATCGGAGTTCTGGGGCGCCGCGAACACAAAAATGCCCGATTTTCGCGATTTCCCTGGACTCCCCATCCGCACACGCGTGACTACGACTAAACAAAGTCAGCCGACTAAGCCGGGCGGGACGGCTCTGGGTGGCGCCACGGAGATAACGACTACGATCATCTCCGCGAATCAGAATCCGATCAGCGACGCCGAGTTCACCGCCCCGGGCGACTTTAAGGAGACGAAGCTGCCGGACATTTTTGACAAAAAGAATACAGCTCCGTCCACTTCCCCGAAGCCGTAACGCGAGCTGCCCGTTGCCAGGCGTGTGGGTGCTTCATTAGTGCTGGCGTCAGATTCTCCCAGACGAGCCGCGTTGCTCGCTGGAGCGGGCTTTGAATTCGAAACCGTCTCACCGCGCGTCACGGAGAAGGTCGATGTCGATCTTACGTTGCGTGAACTCACGATGTGGAACGCGATTCGAAAAGGGACATCGATTGCACGAATGCGTCCCGATAGAGTCGTGCTCGCGGCCGACACGTTGATCGCGCTTGAGGGCAAAGTCATCGGTAAACCGGCGGATTTCAACGAGGCTGCACAAATTCTACGGCGGCTGAGCGGACGAACTCACGAAGTCTGTTCCGCGGTTTTTATTTGTCACTTCGCCACGGGACGATCGGCAACAATTGATGAGATTTCGCATGTTCGCTTTCGCCGCCTGAGCATCAATAAGATCGACAACTATCTTGTGCGAGTGGATCCGCTAGATAAAGCGGGAGCTTATGCCGCGCAGGGGGAGGGCGCGGAGATCATCGCAAAAATCAACGGGTCCTACACAAACGTCGTCGGCCTTCCGATGGAGAAAACGGTCGCTGTTCTCGTCAAGTTCGGCATTCACCCAAAACCGGTCTAACGACCAAAGCTCAGCTACCGATGGAGCGTGGCGTGCCGGGAAGCGCGCGGAAGTCGGAGCAAAATTGCCAGTCCGCGTTGATGCGGCTGTTATGTAGCAATTCTCTTTAGATTGGTGATGACCATGCTCTCGCCTGATCTGGACCTGTCATAGCTGTGGGCACCAATGGCCCTCGCGAGTGCCTCAGAACACCCCGATTGAAAGCGGTCATGCAACTCAATGATCAATGCCATCACAGAGTCTATCCAAGAACCATGGGCATTCAGTACCTCCAACTCCGATCCTTCTATGTCCATTTTTAGGACATCGATTTGTGAAACATTGAAGTCCGACAAGACGTCGCGAATTCCAACGCCCGGAATGCCACGGCCTGATGGATCCTCCGATACACGGAAACTCCATGCTGGGGCATTGAATCTTGGATGCGCAGATGAGCCTTTCTGCTCCATAGACCAGCCCTAATCGGCTTGATGTTGCGATAAAGCTGGGCATTTAAGAGCAGCATGTTGAAGTTGGATGCCTCCGGCTCCATCGCCACAACTATGGGTTTCGGGTACTTACTGGCAAAGAAAACCGACGATAAACCTATGTGAGCACCAGCATCGACCATGAATTTTGGGTTACCAAGATCAATGTTGTACTCTTCTTCAATAAATATCTCATGATAGACATTCTGATCGGTTGTTCCCGGCCGAAGGAAGACAGAACCGCCAGTCAATTTATTAGGAGCACAGCCTATTCCCCCGTTCCATAGCAGGTGAAAGTAAGCGTGAATTGCGGGAGGGAGACCAAAATAGCTTCTGTACCAGCTCAGAAACCGCCAGTGATCTTTTCTCACCATCTTCTTCACGACTGCTTTGAGCATGATCGACGAACCTGTCTTGGCCAAAATCCGGCCAAAATCTGCCTAGCGGGTCTCGACCAATTCGCGCTGATGCTCGACGCGCGGTTTCGCCTTGTCGCGCTTGACCACGCGATAGAGGAACCAAACGATGAAACAGTTCGCCAGCAGAATAAGCACGCCCACCAAACCCGGACGATGCCAAAGGTGTCGCACCTCGATTGGAATCAGTGCGCCAGTTGCAAAAATCATCAGCAATTCCGCCCAGCGTTGTTGCATGTACACGCCGATTCCTTCGGTAAAGAGGACCGCCGCATAAAAAAGCGCCAAAAGACCGGTGACATGCAATGCGCCTCCTTGTAGTACGACTTGCAGTTTGTTGAGCAGGTAAGCGACTGCTCTGCTGTGCTCCATCAGAATTTCGTCGGCAGTCCAATCCGACAGGGCATCCATCCAGCGGGTCCTCGCGTTCAGAAAAAGCAGCGAAACACCAAGCAAAAGCAGGAGGACGCCTTTGCCAATTTTGAAGAGCGCGATGAGCTTAAGATAGCGATGGCGACGGGGTTCCTGCAGAATCACAGGAACGTGCATCGGATCACTCATTGCCCACTCTTCGTCGAAGCTCGGTCATTTCGCAATGATCGGACTTTCTCGGCAGCAGATTTCCAATTTGTTGCCGTCAGGATCTTCGAAAAAAAATGCGTAGTAGCCGGGACTGTAATCGACGCAGATTTCCGGACCTTCCAGAGCTTTTCCGCCCGCTTCGCGCGCCAGTTCCGCGATTCGATCAACTTCTTCACGCGTGTCGGCCCAGAACGCGACGCGTGTTCCGTTTGGCCGATGATTTTTATCTTCGGTGAAGCCGAAAAACTCCGAGGGCTTGTCTCCTCCGGCGGAGTAAAAGGTATGGAAATCTTCGCCTGGACTTTCGTGAACAAATCCAAGCTCAGGCAAAAATTTCGCGTAAAACCTTCTTGCGACTTCCATGTCTTTCACCCGTAAATCGATGTGATCAAAGCAACGCGTCTTCATTTTGTGATTCGCAATTTTCGGTTCGTGCGACGAATCATCAATTTTAATCCCGACCAGGTTTCATCAATTGCGCACACTTTTACATCAACGAATCCAAGCGGCAGTGCAACAGCTCGAATGACATCTTCAGTCACATCGGTCGGTACTCCAGCCGATTTCTTCGGCCACGAGACCCAAACTGTTCCGGTGTCCGCGACTTTCTCGCGCAACATCGGCAATTTCTTTTCCAATTCGCTGCGACGCGTCGCGAAAAAGTGAACGAAGCTCGATCCACATCCGACCCGATCGGAGAATTCGATGCCGTTTGCTCCTCGGCCGAGCAGTTTTCGGTAATTGGCCGGTTCCTTGATGACGACAACGGTGATGGCCGGTTTTATTCCGAGTTTCTGTGCCAGCGGTGTGCCCGAATAGCCGGCCATTCTGAAGTGCTTTAGCGGAGCAGCCGGTATTTGCAAGACTGGAGGCGCTATGCGACTAGCGGGCAAGTTGTTAACGCGAGGAAAGATCGACAGTTCTATTTGCGCCGCCGCGCTATTTGCAGTGGTGTTATTGCTGGCAGCTTGTGGCCATCGAAGCAACGCGGTCTCTGGCACCATTGAAGTGGATGAGGTGCACGTAGGGCCGCGCAGTGCCGGACGAGTAGAAAAGATTTTCGCGTGGGAAGGCGATACTTTGCGCGTCGGACAGCCGATCGCGGAACTGGATGCTTCCGAATTGCATGCCCGACGCGATCTTGCTGAAGCGCAGATTAACACCGCGATCCGCGACGCCGACTCGCAGGAAGCGCAG
The DNA here is from genome assembly GCA_955652245.1 of uncultured Candidatus Udaeobacter sp. Classification (GTDB taxonomy): domain Bacteria; phylum Verrucomicrobiota; class Verrucomicrobiia; order Chthoniobacterales; family UBA10450; genus Udaeobacter. The sequence goes on from CATPAV010000066.1 coordinate 4,903, forward strand.
CTTCAATTCTTGCGCGACGACGCGAAGCGGCAAAAAGATTTACTGCAACGCAAGGTGGTCTCGCCTAGCGACGCCCAGCGCGCGGACAGCGCAGCCAAGGCGCAGGAGAAAAGTGTTGAGGCTGCCCGGATGCGCATCACCCAAGCCCGGGCACAACTTGCCGACATCGATGCGCAGCTTGCCGAAATGCAAGTCGTTGCGCCAGCCGATTCGGTTCTGGAGGTGCTCAGCGTCAAGGTAGGTGATGTGCTGCCCGCGAATCGCGAAGTCGCGACATTGCTTCTCACAAATCATTTGTGGGTGCGAGTCTATGTGCCGGAGCCATGGCTGGGTTTAATAAAAGTGGGCGATCCGGTGCGGGTACGCGTTGATTCTTTCCCAGGTAAGGATTTCGAGGGGACGGTAGAGCAAATTAAACGCCAGGCCGAATTCACGCCGCGCAACGTGCAAACGGTGGAAGATCGGATTCGGCAGGTATTCGGCGTGAAGATTCGTTTGCCGAACACCGACGATCGGTTACGCGCGGGGATGTCAGCCGATGTGTATTTTCCGAATGTGAAATGAGATGAACCAACCGCGAAGATCACGAAGGACACGAAGCCTAATGACCTCTCTACCTGATCTCCGCGTCCTTCGTGGTGATCTACAATGGATGCGATGATTGAGTGCGAAGGCTTAACAAAGCGTTTCGGCACGTTCACGGCTGTCGATCACGTGTCGTTTTTCGTTGGAAAAGGGTCAATCTTCGGTTTCCTTGGACCGAATGGTTCCGGCAAATCGACTGTGATCCGGATGCTGTGCGGAATCCTCGAGCCGAGCGAGGGCACGGCGCGGATCGGCGGGCACGACGTAGTGAAGGACACGGAATCGATCAAGGATATGATCGGTTATATGTCGCAAAAATTTTCGCTCTACGACGAGCTGACGGTGGATGAGAACCTTATCTTCTCCGGCAAACTGTACGGTTTAAGCGGACGCGCACTGATCCGGCGTAGCGATGAATTGATCGCGATCACTCATCTGGAGCCGTACATCGACAGACGCGCATCGCAGCTCTCCGGTGGATGGCGGCAGCGCCTGGCGATGGCGTGTTCGCTCATGCATAAACCAACGGTGTTGTTTCTGGATGAGCCCACGGCAGGCATTGATCCGGTGGCTCGACGCGAATTATGGGATTTGCTTTTCGAATTCGCCGGCCAGGGTATGACGCTTTTTGTCACGACGCATTACATGGATGAAGCAGAACGCTGCGATCACGTCGGCTACATCTACATGTCGAAGTTGATCGTTTGCGGGGAGCCCGATG
>CATPAV010000067.1 GCA_955652245.1 uncultured Candidatus Udaeobacter sp.
GGACACAAGAGTACAAATTCTCGAAACCGGCATCAAAGTCATCGACCTTATTTGCCCGTTTTCAAAAGGCGGAAAAGTAGGCGCGTTTGGCGGCGCCGGTGTTGGCAAAACGGTTATCATCATGGAGCTCATCAACAACATCGCTAAGGGGCACGGCGGTGTCTCGGTGTTCGCCGGCGTCGGTGAACGCAGCCGCGAAGGCAATGATCTTTATACCGAGATGAGTGAGGCCGGCGTGATCGATCAAAAAGATTTGTCGAAGTCGAAAGTGGGAATGGTTTTCGGCCAGATGAACGAGCCACCTGGCGCGCGTTTGCGCGTGGGACTCTCGGCGCTGGCTATGACCGAATATTTCCGTGATGAACGCAATCAGGATGTGCTGCTCTTCATCGATAATATTTTTCGATTTTCCCAAGCGGGCTCTGAAGTTTCGGCCTTGTTAGGCCGCACGCCTTCCGCAGTCGGTTATCAGCCAACGCTTTCGGCTGAAATGGGCGACTTGCAGGAACGGATTACATCGACAAACAAGGGATCGATTACTTCGTTCCAGGCCGTTTATGTACCAGCGGACGATCTAACCGATCCCGCGCCGGCAAACACGTTTGCTCACTTGGATTCAACAATCGTACTCGAGCGTTCCATTGCCGAGCTCGGAATTTATCCAGCCGTCGATCCGCTGGCGTCGACCTCGAAATCGCTCGCCCCGGAAATTGTTGGCGAAGAACATTACAACGTCGCGCGAGGCGTGCAGCGCGTCTTGCAGCGCTATAAGGATTTGCAAGACATTATCGCGATTCTAGGCATGGACGAGCTAAGCCCCGAGGACAAGCTGACCGTCTATCGTGCACGAAAAATTCAGCGTTTCCTCAGCCAGCCCTTCCACGTTGCCGAAGTGTTCACCGGCACGAAAGGCCAGTACGTCTCAATCGCGGACACAGTTCGCGGCTTCAAAGAAATTCTCGATGGCAAACATGATGATGTGCCTGAACAGAACTTTTATATGAAGGGCAACATTGATATGATTAAGGAGAGTTGAGAGTTTATGGTTGAGAGTTGATAGAAATTCCCTTTATGCCCGCTTGACTTCATCTCTCAACTAACGACTCACAGCCCTCGACTTCTTCAAAGTAATGGCCACTCTAAAACTCGAAATCGTCACGCCGGAGGCGAAGATTTATTCTGAAGATGTGAACATGGTCACATTGCCGGGATCCGAGGGGGAGCTTGGCGTTTACCCGAAGCACGTGCCATTGCTGACAACTTTAAAGCCGGGCGAACTGCGTGTCTTGAAGGACGGGCGCGAAACCGCGATGGCAATTGGGGAAGGTTTTGTGGAGATTAAAACGGACGCGGTTTCGGTTTTGACCGACATGGCGCTCGAATCCGAGAAGATTGATCTCGCTGCCGCTGAAGCCGCGGTCGAGCGCGCCAAGGCCGCCATGAAGGAAGATCACAGCGCCGAAGAGGTCGCCGCGATTCAGGCGTCGCTGCAAAAAGCACTGGCACAGTTGCACGTCAAACGCCGTCGGCGTTCCTAGTTCTGGGGAGCGCGTACGCCTCGCATGCTGGTCTCGGCGCCTCGCCGAGACGAACTTCCAGTTCTTCGGTTGATTCGGTTGCGCGATCCAGCTTCCAATTCCACGTACTTCATGCAGTAATCACCGCGCTAGATGAATATTCCAGACGTTCTAGGGATCATCGCTGGCAACGGCATTTATCCGCGACTGCTTGCCGATTCGGCCCGAAAAACCGGCGTTCGAAAAATCATTGCCGCCGCATTCACAGACGAAACGGACCCGGCCCTCACTCAAAATGTCGATCTAATCGAATGGATGCGCGTTGGACAACTCGGCCGGTTGCTCAAATTTTTCCGCGAACAAAACGTTCATCATGCCATCATGGCCGGCCAAATCGCTCCGAAGAATCTTTTCGATCTGCGCCCGGATTGGAAAGCGTTGCTCGTGCTCGCGAAACTCAAGCAACGCAATGCGGAAACGATTTTCGCGGCAATTGCAGATGAACTCGCAAAAGTAGCTGTCGATCTTTTGCCGGCCACCAGTTTTCTCGAAGATTGTCTCGCCTCAGCGGGTTTAATTGCCGGACCGAAGTTGTCGAGTCGCGAGGAGGAAGATGTCGCTCTCGGCTGGAAGATCGCGACAGAAATTGCCCGATTCGACATTGGCCAAACCGTCATTGTGAAAAACGGAACGGTTCTCGCGGTCGAAGCATTTGAGGGAACCAACGACGCGATTAAGCGCGGTGGCGCGCTCGCGCGCAAAGGCGCGGTCATGATCAAAGTCCCGAAGCCGAATCAAGACATGCGTTTTGATGTGCCAGTTATCGGCGTCGAAACCATTCGCGTTGCTGCCGAGGTAAAATTGCGGGTGATCGCCGTTGAAGCTGAACGCACGTTGTTACTCGAGCGAGATGCGATTATCGATCTTGCTAATCGCTCAAACATTTCGATCGTCGCTCGTTGTTGCAATCGACAAGCTAAAATCTAAAATCTGAAATTCTTCTCGGGGTCTTAGCTCAGTTGGTAGAGCGCCTCAATGGCATCGACTTCAGCGTTCGGCGGTTCGCGAAATAGACATGTGCCCACTTTAAGCGATCACCAACGGCTTTGCATTTCATGTCACCATTCTTGCAGCGGTTCCTGCTGCTTGAATTGAAACCGACGCACGTTTACGAGATTCGGCCCGCGCAAAGATAAACGCGGCAGCAACGGCCTCGTTCTATTTCAGGCCCTCCATGAAGTCCGCCTCACCCGTTCGAGCGGAAGCGCGCTTGTCATCTTTGTTCGCGTCTGTCGTGCCGCCCTTCGGGTCGGTCTTCGGTTTCAGATCGCGAACTTCAACTTCTCGTTTTTTCCTTTCCGCTGACTCAGGCTGGCCGTTTTCGTTGGGCATAATTTACATCTCCGCCTGCGGACGCCGAGAATATCAGGGTGTATATAATCAATCAACACGAAAAACTCTCTTCGCGTTTACGATCAATCCGATGAAAAGGATCGCGTGCGCTATTGCGCGGGCAGATTTTCTTCAATCTTGTTAATCAACTCGGGAATATTGATCGGCTTGGCGAGAGATAGATGCCCTTGAATGCGGAGGCCAGTCTTTGTCTCAGGTTTCGTGACTAGCGCGGTGAGGAAGATAATCGGCGTCCTCTGCAATTCCGGATCGGCCTCGATTTGTGCCGCTACTTCGCCTCCGTCTATCGCTGGCATCATGATGTCTAGCAAGATCGCCTCCGGCCTAAAATTCTGGGCACTTTGATGAGCCTTAGTAGCATCGTTCTCTTCGAGCACGAGATAGGAGCCGGTCTTTTCGAGAAGTATTTTGACCAGGCGGGTGCTTTCCCGGTCGTCATCAACAATCAGGATGCGTCGCTTTTCTTTGACCACCGACCTGGCGATTGCATCGATCTCAGCCTGATTGAACCAATAAACGCGACACAGCGGCGGATTCTGCCTAACGATGTACGAAGCATTCACAGTGAATCCGTCCGCGTCTTCGATGACTTGCACTACACCCGATACTTCCAAATCTATTCCGTCCCTCACCGGCCTGAACGTCACAGTCTGTCCGTCGATCTTATCAGGGGGGATTGGCAGCTTAACCGTCGGCGGTCTGTATTTCATACACGAGAAGATCAGACTGCACTTGGTTCTAGCAAGGCGATAATTTCCTCCAAGTCGCAAATATGGTCGGTCACTCCGCTTTTATTGCCGGTGTGACTCCCAACGTTTAGTGATAAGATTTTGCATCTTTCCAAAAGATAAAAGCTGCAAAAACGACTGCGCCGATTGCAAACCAGTCCACCACGATCCATAAGCTGCGATCCAGACCAAGCGGGAAGATTGGATTAAACAAAACCGCCAGCGCAGCAAAAATCCCCAGGCACAACATGCGCTTCATTTGAAAAGATGTGGCCGCAGAATAAGCGAATACCGCACAGCAAACCCAGCGCAGCAACGTGTAAAAACTGTCCGGCTGTTTCTCAGCGGCGGCGAAAACGAGCATCACCGCTGGAATTAGCCAGGCGATGTAGAGTAAAAGAATCGTGCTCTTGGCTTTCATTCCTGCCGAAGCGAGGACTTTCGATTATCGCTCGTAGTTGCAATCGCCAATCTAGAATTTAAAATCTGAAATTCGTTTCGGGGTCTTAGCTCAGTTGGTAGAGCGCCTCAATGGCATTGAGGAGGTCAGGGGTTCGAATCCCCTAGGCTCCAGCCTTCGCTTTGAGGCACGAAAAGCAGAGAAGGCTGCCACGCCGGAGTCTTGCGAAGGTGGGCAGTTCATCGCGGCCTTTCCAATGTGCCTCAAAGACTACGGCTTGGCGGGCCAGCTGCAGAAAATTTGGAGCGCAGCGCAGAGCAAAGGTCTGCTACGCAGGAGTGCAACGCAGCCGGGCCTGTCGTGCTTGCATGTTTTTCCGAAGCGCTCCAAGACTACGCCCTGGCAGGCCAAGTTTATGGAGCGTTTTTCCTACGTTTACGTTTTGGTAAGCGAAACCAATCCCTCAATCCATTACACCGGCATTACGGATGATTTATCTGCACCCTTGCGAGATCATAACAGAGGCCGTTGCCTGCATACCGCGAAACACAGACCTTGGAGAATTGAAACGACGATCCCATTCACATCGGAAGCAAAGGCACGTACATTCGAGAAATACTTGAAATCCGGATCGGGCCGCGAGTTTGCCCGTCGGCATTTCTGAAGGATTCTAATGTGTCAATTTCGGCGGAAACTTGCAACAAAGAACCATTTAGCATGTTCAATGATCGAAGGAAGCTCATGAAACTATTCAGGATCTTGGCGTTCTGTTTGATGCCGGCGCTGGCGATCACAGTGCAGACTGCCCGCGGACAAACAAACGGTCCGCAAAATGATAGCGGCGGCGGCGCAGTGAACAGAAACTCGCCTGCCACTAACGGGCATCCAAATGCAGCGGTCTCTCACGGTATCGCTCGCGGGCCAATTAGCTTTAGCCCTCGAGCGACCTATGCCCAGCCAGCCCGAATTGTCGGTCAACCTGCCATGAATTTCCGGCCGAATTATTCGCCGTTCGTGCGGACCCTCAATCCGACTCTGGCAGCGATGAACGTTCGACAAAACCCGCGAACTTACGACCTGCAACCAAACACTGATAAGCCGGCGAGAAGCGAAATCGCGCAGACCATGCCGATCACGAGCGATCAGCACGTGGTCAGAACTGACAATTCACAATCAATCACCAGCGGTTTCGCGAGGCGCGAGATGCCACAACGCTTCGAAACGATCAACGCTCAGCCCAGCCCAAGAAATTACAATGGACAACGATTCCCCCGTAATCTTGCTAAGCGTGAAACGATGCAGAACGCGCCGACGTGGAATAAACAAGGTAGAAACAATCGGTTCAGCTACTGGGATGCGCTGCGTTCTCATCGGCAGGAATGGCATGATCGCAACTGGTGGAGGCAGCATTGCACCAACATCATTTTCGTGAGCGGTGGATATTATTTTTTGGATGGGAGCTATTGGTATCCGGCCTGGGGCTACGATCCGTTCAACAATTATTACGATTACGATGGCCCAGTTTACACATACGGTAATTTACTGCCCGATCAGGTCATTGCGAACGTTCAGGAGGTATTGCAGGAGGCGGGCTACTACGGCGGTCCGGTAACTGGCTCGCTTAACGTAGAGACGCGAGCGGCCCTGGCGAATTTTCAACGGGATTACGGCTTGCTCATTACCGGAGCAATTGACCAGCCGACAATCGAATCGCTTGGGTTGTATTAGCGGTACTCTTTCGGATACAGCCGATTAAGAAAGCTGTTCCGTAAGACACGTTATTTCGAGAAGGCCGCCTTCGCCCTGTTTGCCCCTTGTTCGAGAAGTTTCCGCACAAGGCTGTTTTATCTCGCCGAATCAATAGCGCTTGAAAACCGAAGTCGCGCAGTCGAACCAATAAGGAGTTAATCGATGGCCGAAAATTCACCAGGTTTTATCGATGGAAAGATTGTTCGCGGTGAAGACCCGCTCAATCTCGAGATGCCGTTCTCGAAGGTGGATCAGTTCATCACACCGACTGAGTGGTTTTACGTCAGAACACATTTTCCTATCCCGAAGATTGAGAAGAGAGGTTGGCGGCTGCGAGTTGAAGGCGAAGTAGAGAGGCCGTATGAGCTTCGCTACGACGATTTATTAAAAATGAAGTCGCGCACGATGGTGACGACTCTGGAGTGCGCGGGAAATAATCGCAATTTTCTCGAGCCAAAAGTGAAAGGGGTACAATGGGGACTTGGCGCGGTCGGCACCGCGGAATGGTCCGGCGTGCCGTTGTCGATCTTACTCGATCGCGCTGAAGTGAAATCGGGAGCGTGCGACGTGATTTTGGAAGGTATGGACGGAGGAGAGCTTCAAGAACCTAAGCGACCATCCGGCAACGTGCACTTTGCGCGGAGCATTCCGCTCGCCAAAGCACGCGAGGATGTATTGCTCGCCTACCAAATGAATGGGGCTGAACTGCCGCGGCAACACGGTTTTCCTCTGCGTGCAATTGTCCCGGGATGGTACGCAATGGCGTCAATCAAATGGCTCCGCCGCATTATGGTCACGAGCAAACCGTTCACTGGCTATTTTCAAACCATGGATTACGCCTACTGGGCGAAGCACGGTGATTTGGCCGAATTGGTCCCGCTTACTGCGATGCAAATCAAAGCGGAGATCGCACGTCCTGCGGCGGGTGATATTGTTCCGGCTAATTCTAACGTGCGTGTTCACGGCGCGGCGTGGACGAGCGATGCCGAAATTACAAAAGTCGAACTCGCGACGGATGGAGGATCGACATGGAATGAAGCGAAGCTCATCGGTGAAGCCAAGCCGAATGCGTGGCGGCTTTGGGAATTTGATTGGGAGACGCCTGCGAAACCGGGAAAACAAACACTGATCGCGCGCGCGACCGATTCACAAGGTCGAACGCAGCCGGTGGAGCGCGATTCCGATCGGGGCACTTACATGATCAATCATCTTCTCCCGATCGAAGTGGAAGTTCGCTGAAACTGTAGCGGCGCTCCCCATGAGCGCCGGATCCAATAGTTTCGGCGGTCATAGGCCGCCGCTACAAGCTGGAGCTTTCTAAAAGTACGATCTCGATCTTGTTGAACTCCAACCCGCCTTCGTTTTAACTGAGTCAAATGTCGCTCGTTTTCAAAACCATTCAGACTGAAGGCATCGCCGAGCTTTCGTATTTGCTGGGGGATGATGACGAAGGCGTCGCCGCGGTTTTCGATCCGCGACCGGACTGCGATGTTTACGTCGATATGGCGCGCGAAGGAGGTCTCGCGATTACGCATATTTTTGAGACGCATATTCACGCCGACCTGGTGAGCGGTTCGCGTGAGCTGTGTGCGCGTGTTGAATCGGCGAAGATTTTTGCGAGTAACGAAGGCGGCGCCGAGTACGGGTTCGAACATGAGGAAGTAAACGATGGCGATCGCTTCACCTTCGGGGAGCTTCTCGTGATTGCGCGACATACTCCGGGTCATACGCCCGAGCACATGTCGTATCTTCTAGCCGATGCCGATCATCCGGACGATGCGTGGGGAATTCTAACCGGGGATTCGCTTTTCGTTTCCTCGGCAGGCCGGCCCGATCTTCTGGGCGAAAAGCACACGAGGCAACTTGCCGAGCAGCAATTTCGCACGCTACGCGATTTTTATCTCAAGATGCCGGACCACGTGATGATTTATCCCAACCACGGCGCGGGTTCTCCATGTGGCGCAGACATCGGCGATCGATTGACCAGCACGATCGGCTACGAGCGAAGATTCAATACGTTCCTGCAGTTCGATGAGGTTCAGAAATTTACGGAGTATGCACTTGCGACCGCGCCGCCGGTTCCAAAGTACTACCCCGTTATGAAAAAGGTGAACGCGCAAGGGCCGCGAGTGCTTGGAAATCTGCCGCGCGTTCCTGGTCTTCCGCCAAAGGCTTTCAAAGAAGCAATCGAGAAAAAGAGCGGCGTCCTTGTCGATGTCCGGACGATGCTCGCATTTGGCGGCGGCCATATTCCGGGCGCGCTCAATATTGGTGGTTCGCCCATTTTATCGATCTGGGCGGGTTGGATGCTCGACCCGGACGAACCGATTCTACTGGTGCTCGAAAGCGAAAACGATCTCGAGGAGATTGTGCAGCTGTTTATTCGCACTGGCTACACGAAGTTCGCCGGTTATCTCGTCGGCGGAATGAAGGCGTGGGACGCAGCCGGATTTCCACTCGCAGAATTGGGGCAGATGAGTGTGCACGAGCTGAACA
>CATPAV010000068.1 GCA_955652245.1 uncultured Candidatus Udaeobacter sp.
CGATTGATAAAATGCTGAGCGGCCCCAGACGCGGCAGCTGAGAGTCTGGTAAAGCAGCCAGCGGTTGAGCAGAAAATTCGTGGAAAGCTCCGGCGTTTCAACTTCGATCGTGCTCAGGAGCCGGTCCCACCAACGCCGGGTTTCCTGGAAGGCGGCTTCGACGTTGGCCGGGTCGCGAAACCGGTCCACGAGGGCGCGCGCTTTTTCTTCGTCGTCCGCCTGCCCAAGGAGAAAAGTGATCTCGGCGGTTTGTCCCGGGTCGATCTCGACCACGACCTGCAGGGCGGCGCAAGGGTCGAGGCCGGCGCCGACGTCGCCGGTCAATCGTTCGTGCTCCATCGCGGCCGGATCGCGCAGTGACCGGTTGCGCCCAATGAATACGGCGCGATCACCGGTAAACGAAGCGGGCGTTGGAGTCGAAGTGGCAAAAGTGATGCATTCGCAAAATTCCGGATTGTAGGAGTTACGGGCAAACAGGCTCTGGCTTTGCAGATCCCATTTCGTGACCACATGCATACCGGTTTCCTCGGGATCGGATCCCAGAACGAGAGTGGCGTGGGAGGTGACGGTCAGCTTCCGCCGGCGCGACGAGTCGTTGCGCAAGCGCAGCCGCTGCAGGCGCACCGGCAGGCCGCCAGCGTCATCGACCGGCACGAACGTGAGCAGCCGTTGTTCGATTGCGTGGCTGTTGTGCTCGAATGTGGTGTAACCCTGTCCATGCCGCGCGCGATAGGCGTCCTTTTCTCGGATCGGTTGGGGCGTGGGCGACCAAACGACGCCGATATCGTCATCGCGGATGTAGATAGCGGTCCCGGGCGGATCGGAGATCGGATCGTTGAACCACGGCGTGAGCCGATTGTTCTGGCTATTGCGGCTCCATACAAATTCGGCCCCGGACTCGGAGACGAACGCGCCGAACTTCGGATTAGCCATAATGTTGATCCATGGAAGCGGCGTTTGCCGGCCGGGACCCAGATAGATGACGAATTCTTTTCCGTCATGGGTAAAGCCGCCGAGACCGTTGAAGTATTTCAGCTCCATGAAGGCCAAGGGCGCGGAGGGCTCTTCGCGGAATTCCCGGCCCGGCGCCAGCCGCCGCGCTTTCACGGTGACCGGTGTAGTCGCGGCAAGTTGTTGGCGCAACGTGCCGCGGGCTGCGACCAGGACCATCCGCGCAGCGGCCTGCAGCGCGATCAGCTCTTCTTTCGAAATTTTAGTCGCCGAGCGGAGATAAACGCCGCCGGGTTGATCCACGACGGTCAGGTGCGCCTGTGCTTCAATGAGCCGGCGCAGTTCGCCGGTTAACGGTTCTTCGTAGCTGGCGAGTTCCTCACTCACCAGCACAAGATCGGCTTTCAAGCCACGCAGCCGCCAGAAGGTGTGCGCGGTCAACATTTCGCGGACCACTTCGATGTCGCGAAGGTGACCGATCATGACGACGACAATCGGCAGGTCGCCGGAAACGCCCTGCCGCCAGAGCCCGCGCTGACCTTGCCCGCGGCGGCCGAGACGCGCGGGTGGCGGTCGCAGTTGGGCCTGCGGGAAAAGGACGTGTGCCGCCAGTTGTTGGAAAGTCTGAACATCTCTCGGACGGATGTGGAGCCGGCGCATCTCAAGTTGGGAATGAGTCCACGCAGTCTCGAAGGCACGCGCGCACGTGTGAAACTCCGCGTAGCGTTCGGCGAGCCGAATGACGGCTTCGCGCGACTCCGCCGCCACCGTGACGAGCGCAAATTGAAATCGTTGGTTAGGCAGGATCGTGATATGCCGGCGCAGGCTGAAGATTGGATCGAGCACGGCTCCGATCCGGCTCGTTAGGCCGCGGCTGAGGGCAACGGGATTTTCCGGCGTGCGGCCTCGGCCGAGGAACTGGGCGCGGTCGGTTTCGAACTCAGTCGTGCCGGTGAAGGACGAAGACTCGGGGACCAAGAGATGCGCGGCCCAAATCGGCTGTTCGTCTGGAGCGCGGAGGCGACGATGGGCGAGCAGGGCTTCGCAATGTGGAAGCCATTCGGTTTCGATGAAGAGCTTGCTGAAAGCAGGATGCGCGCGATCGGCCCGGTGCGGCGCGAGAGCGAGCTCGAGGTAAGTAGTCACCTCCAGACGGCACGATTTGCGCGAGATGTTGACCAAAGTCATGCGCCGGACTTCGGCGTCGTCTTCTGCGGAGACGACAATTTCCGTAAAAGTCTCGCACGGCCCGCTTCTCCGCCGGAACTCCGCTTTGTCTGGCGCGAAACTCCAGGTATATCGGCTCTCGGGACTTCGCACCGGTTGATGAGTGTTACTCCAGATTGTGCCGCTTTCCAAATCCCGGATATAACAAATCGAGGCCGGCACATCGCAGGTCGTGTCGGCGTGCCAGCGCGTGATGTCCAGGTCCAACCAGCGCAAGTAACCGCCGCCGGAATTCGTCACCGTGAGTGAGCAAGTTCCATTGGAGAGGAGGTGAATACGCGGCGACGCGATATCGGGTGTCTGCGTGACGACCGCGCTGCCAAGGATCGGAATCGTTCGAGGCAGGGGTCGCTCTTCGTGCACCTCGCCAGTAGTCGGCAAAATTTGTTCCGGGATATGCTCGTGCAAGAGCGGCTCGGAAGCGCGAATGCGCTGGTCGGAATGGAACCGCCTGCGCATCGTATTATTATGTAAAGCATTGTCGTAAGCGAGGAGCGACATCCCCTGGTGATGCACCATGTAACAATGAATAGTGATCCCGGCCGCGCCGCCGGGTTCGGTCCGTCGTGAATAGTCGATTGCCTCGTAGTAACCGTAGTCACCGAGCAGCGCAGAATTGCCTAGCGTGGCGAGCCGGCGCAGATTCTTTATGGCGGCGGCCGGTTCCACGCCGAGAGCGAGCGCTGCCGCATACGGAGCGACGACCAAGTCCTGTTCCTGCCCGCGCCTCAACGCCAGCGCCGGCACGCCGAACGCACGGTATTGATAAACATTGTGCCGGTCGAGCGCGCTGAAGGCGGATTCCGAGATGCCCCACGGCACGCTGTTTTGCTGGGCATAGGCAATCTGGCAGCGCACGGCATCATAACAGGCTCGATCGAGCAGCGAATTCTCGTGTGTCTGAGTGAACAGGAGTGGCATTAAATATTCGAACATTGTCCCGCTCCAGGAAAGGAGGGGCAGCCGACCGTATGCAGAGCCAAAGGGCCGGCTCAAAGCCCACCAGTGTTCCACCGGCACTTCTCCGCGCGCGATGGCCAGAAAACTCGTTAGGCGCGCCTCGCTTGCGAGCAAATCGTAGAACGAAGTGTCTAGTCGTCGTTGCGCCACTTGATACCCAATTGCAAAAATCCGCCGTTCTTCATCGTAAAGAAATCGCAGCCCCATGCCGCTTTCCAGTTGCTGGCTCTGGGCGATCAATTCGTCCAATTGCGCGAGCTGTTCGGACGCGCCCTGGCGCGAGCGCTCCGCTTCAGTCACCAGAAGATCAAACCACTGGCGCACGGGTTGAGGAAGCTCCGGTTCCTCTCGTTGCCCGTGAAATGCAAGCAGCGGCACGAGCCCCGGGATTCCCTCAGTGGCAATGTTTCGCAGCGAAAAGGTCGCCGCGAGCGCGTCGCGCCGACGTTCGTGCGCCGCTTCGCCTAACGACATCAATTGCGAAGGCGGCGCCATCAGGATTTCCACCGGCCGAAAATATTTATCGATGACGGCATTCCAGGCCGCGACCTGCTTCGCGACTTGTTGCGCCCAGTAAGCGCGCGGATCGGTTTCTGGCCCGTGGAAGAAAAGCAGTAGATCCTGCGCGGGCGATCGAGCCGCGCGCAGACGCAGGATGACTTCCTCCAGATTAGCCGGCTGGCTCGTGGTCAGTTCCGCCAAGCGCAGAAACGCCGGAGGATGTTCCGCTTCCTTGATTGTGGCAGCGATTTGCCGCATCACGCCGAGCGTGTCGGCTATTCCACGCAAGGCGCTCGCGTCCAGAAGAGGGCGCGTGGCGAGTTCATCACAGCTGGTCTCGAAAGTCCAAAGGCTCGCGAGCAAATTGCCGCTATCCACTGTCGAGACGTAGCGAGGATGCAACGGCTCCAGTGTGCTCAGGTCGTACCAATTGAAGAGATGGCCTTCGAAACGCTTGAGGCGACCGACTGTTTCGAGCGTGCCAAGGTTGCGTGCCACCAAGTCGTCGATTGTGATATAACCAAAGTCGTTGGCCGCCACGGTCGCCAGCATCCAAAGCCCGATGTTCGTCGGCGAAGTGCGCAGGAAAATTTCCCGCATTGGCGTTTCCTGAACATTGTCTGGCGGTAGCCAGAAGGTTTGCGTTCCGACAAAATCATCAAAATATCTCCAGGTTCGTCGTGCGGCGGTGCGCAGGAACCGCCGATCGTCCGCCGTCAAAATTCCCCCGCGCCAGCTCTTCGCCAGGCGATTGATCACGATTACCGCCACCGGAAAGAGAGCCCACAATAGGAGGAACGGCGCCACGGCCACCATCGCCGATGTTCCCCGCCAAGCTGCGCCGACGAAAAGAAGCACGCATGCAGCTGGGATCCAAAGCCGGCCGAGAACGAACTGCCACTGCTGATTTCTTGCGCGTTGGTGGGCGTCTTGTGCCGTCTCCCACTCGAGCAGTAACCGGCGCGAAATGATTCGCCGGTAGGCGACCCGAGCGATAGCATCGAGCGCCATGCTCGCATAATCCGGCAAAAAAATAACCGCGAACACAGAGCGCAGCAGGCGGTCGCGCGGTTCGCGCCAGAATCTCGTCCCAGGCGGCGGCGGATGGAACAGAAGCGCGAGGAGAGAATTCAGGACTGGCCACAAGATCAGGCCGGCGATAATCCCGCTCCATAGCATCGGCGCGGGCGTGAGAAGCCAGCCCGTCAGGAGGAGGGCTACGGTCGCTGGCGGCACCAGACTGCGGCGCAAATTGTCAAAGATCTTCCATCGGTTGAAGGTGGAAAGCGGGTTGGGTTCAACTTTGCCGCCGCCCACGGGCACGCGTGGCTTCAGCCAATCAATGATTTGCCAGTCGCCGCGAATCCAGCGGTGCTGCCGATTCCACCACGCGATGTAACTGCTCGGAAAGACGTCAAGCAGTTCGATATCTGTCGCCAGCCCGACGCGAACGTGGCTGCCTTCCAGTAGATCATGGCTCAACAAGTGCGCGATCGGAAATCGCCCAGACAAGAGGCGATGAAATGTCCGCAATTCATAAATGCCTTTGCCGTGATAACTGCCTTCACCGACCAGATCCTGGTAAATGTCGGAGACTGCATGGGTATACGGATCGATCCCACGCGGATCGGCAAAGATGCGTGAGAACCATGTCGCCGTGGCGCTCGGAAGCGTGGCGCTGACACTTGGTTGAATGATCGTGTAACCGCGGACCACGCGGCGGCCATCCGGCGAAAGCCGCGCCTGATTCAGCGGATGCGCTAGGGTTTCGATCATCCTCCGGGCGGTGCCGCGGAGCAGTTGCGTATCGGCATCTAACGTTATGACAAATCGAATGTCCTCGAGTTGAGCGCGATCGCCCGCGCAGAGAAATCCTTCCAACTCGGGCGCCGATTCGCCGATGAGGAATCGATTAAGCTGCTCGAGCTTCCCGCGCTTGCGCTCCCAGCCGATCCAGCGTTGCTCGCTCTCACTCCACGAACGCCCACGATGAAAAAGAAAGAAGCGCCCCGCTCCATGCCGGCGATTCAGTTCCTCGATCCCGCGGGCCACAATGTCGATATACTCCTCGTCCTCCGGCATATTCTGCCGCGGTGCATCGGCAAAATCGGTCAGGAGCGAGAAGCGCAGATTCGCATCCGTATTTCCGAGATAGCGAATTTCGAGGCGGTTGAGCTCGCTTTGGATTGCATTTGGAGTGGTAAGTAACGTCGGCACCACCACCACCGTGCGGCAATCATCGGGAATGCCTTCTTTTTTAAAGGACATCTTCGGCAGCACCCGTGGAGGCAGAAGCGAGGTCACGAGATAATTCACGGCCAGCACCGCCAGCTCACTCGCGGGCAAGAGAAGCAAAAGGCCGAGCAGCCCGAGCGTGACTCCGGGCACCGAGCCAGTTATGAAAAGGAGAGGAGCCGCCACCATCGCGAGCGCGAGCACGAAAAGACTTCCGAAATACGCGCCCGCCGCGTGCGCGCGAAGCCATCGGCGCGAGCGTTCCGCCAGCGGCACCCGGGCGCGCGTTGCCCGCTCAAGCGCCGGTCGGCCAGCGTCGATCAAATAGTATCCCACGTGTCGACCGACTTCATCCTCGGCGGCCTTCGCCAGCGCCAGCGCTTGGTCGATAATTTCCTGTTCCGAACGTTTTGACCATCGGGCAATTTCCTCCACGGCGCTCCGGCAACGATCGCCCGTTTCAAAATCCAGGTGGGCGTAAACTCCAGCGGGATCGGCGGCCAATTCGCTTTCCGCCCAGCTGATCGACTGGAAAAATTCTGGCCACGTGATTTGCGCAAGGAGGCGGCAGCTATTGATCACGTCGGCGAGTGCGGTCTGCTGCACGGCCTGGCGCCGATGTTCCTGCTGCATAACTTCGAGGAGAGGCGCACGTAGAGAGCGTTCCAGCCACCCACTCACCAGCGGGAGCGCCGCCTCTTCGTCATAGAGACGCGCCATCAGTTCGCTCGCAAAATGCGCGCTCGGCTCAGGATGACGTTCCACCAATTCTTCCATCATCCTGAGCAACTGCGTCGAGCTGTGGCGCACGGCCGTGATGAGGCGATTGGCCCAAAAATCCGCCTCCTCGCTCTGGCTTTGCTGTTGCTCGACTTGGATCGCGAGCGCGCGCAGGCATTCGAGTAACTGCAAGCGCAACATCAGCGGCAGGGCCCAAAGTTCTCCGATGTCCAGTGGCGCGATCGCCTGAAAGGCGACCAGAAATTTCCGGATGATTTCCGGCTCCAATGCGCCACCGCTCTCTAATACAATCTCCGAGGCGACATGGTAAACACGCGGCAGTCCTGCCTCGGGACCGTCGGCGATGAGAGGCAGCTCTCCATAATATTTTTGCGGGAGACTCCGCCGCAAATCGGTGAGCTGTTCCCGAATCAAATAGGCATTATCGAGCAGCCACTCCGCCGAAAGGGTGAAGGCGTGGTGCATTTCGGCCGACATCGTGAGACTCGCGTTCGCCCATTCCAGCGCGCTCTCTACTTCTCGCAGGCGTCGCAGAAAGGATTGCCCGCGCGGCTGCGCATCCCGGCTGATCAGGGTCGAGCCGGCGAGGTGTGCGGCGTTTTCCGAGAGACGCTGAATCGAAGGCCGTTCCTCCCAAAGCCGTCGCGTCGTCGATTCGGCGGAGAAAGGTGGCGGCGAATGAAAGGCGAACGTCACGGGCGCCTCGGCTTCCACGTCCCGCAAAATCACTAGCACGCGCGCCGTTTCGCTGGCTTCGACCTCGGCCATCACAACCGTTTCGTCCGGCAGGATCGTGCTCGCACACCGGGCTACCCAAGTCTCATCGACATGCTGGTGAAGCAACCGGACGAGAATCCAGCCGCTGAGAGCGCCCGCCAACGCAAACGCGGCCAGCAACAGCGTCAGCACGCCCGGTCGGTAATCCGCCAGAATTCCGCGCTGCCAAAAGATGAATGCCCCGATGGCCAGCCCGACGGCCGAGGCGGCGGCCGCTCTGCCGATCACCGAGACGCCATATTCCTCGACCCGCGGCCGGCGTCTGGCCGAAGCGTGGATTGCGGCGGCGCGGCGAAACCGAGCCCGATGGAGATTCTTCAGTACGGCCCGACCGATCCCCGGGTTTTGGAAAATGCCGACCACCAAAACGCGATCGCCATTCTTTCGCCAAGGTCTCATACCCAACCTTACAGGATATGACTTGAGAATATCGACGCGATTATTCAACTCTGGCGAGGGCGTCGGATTCTTCCAGGGATCAAATGGCAGCTATTCGCCTTCATGGCTGATTTTTAGAAATTTCGGATTTAGCGAACCCCGCGGCGTGGGCAAACCGCAAAACAAAAGAGGTTGCTACCCCGCTTGGATTCGAACCAAGAATAACGCCTCCAAAGGGCGCTGTGTTACCGTTACACCACGGGGTATCTCGATTTCGGATTTTAGATTGGCGATTTTGGATTAAATCGCAATCGGCAAAA
>CATPAV010000069.1 GCA_955652245.1 uncultured Candidatus Udaeobacter sp.
GAGAAGAAATTTGCTTGCGAGCAGAAATTGAACCGCGCGATTCATTCTTAGACTGGCCATTCTTATCGCAGCTTTGCGCGCTGCGCAAACCTGCCAACGCTGAAAGCATTGCATGGTGCGGGACGCTCGCTAGACTTCCGCCGCGATGATGGAGCTGGAAGTCTATGCAGCGCGTTTACGCGATTTGAACAAAATTTTGGAATTGGGGGCACCAGCTTGAAGCGATTGCGGGCCTCCGGCACAAGGTCGATAGCAATCACGATCTCGTTTATCTCGAGCTCGATAAGCCCGCGCTCAACGTTCGTGAAATTCGGGCGATTTTCCTCAGGCTCGGATTCAATCCACTTGGCGTTTAAGAGGCCGTGACATAATTTGTCGCCGCCTGTCTGATGATTGCTCGATTGTTTAACGCACTTGGGGCGCCGCTACTTCGGTTTTTTCAATATCTGGGCGAGGTCGTGTTGCTGGCGGCCGACACATTTCGTTCTATTTTTACGCACAAGCTCCGTTGGAAATTATTTTTCAACCAAATCGTCGAGATTGGCTTGCTTTCACAACTTGTTGTCGTAATCACAGGTGCGTTTACTGGCGCGGTCTTTTCAGCGCAAACATTCTTTCAATTTAACAAAATCGGAATGGGATCGGCCACCGGCGCGGTGGTATCGGTCTCAATCTGTCGCGAGCTTGGCCCAGTGCTCACCGCATTGATGGTAGCGGGTCGCGTCGGCGCAGCCATGTCGGCGGAAATCGGCACAATGAAAGTGACCGAACAGATCGACGCGTTACGAGCGCTCGCAGTTTATCCGACCGATTATCTGGTCGTGCCGCGTGCGCTCGCCATGATGGTATCTATGCCGCTGCTGGTGGCTGAATGTATAGCTGTCGGCATCGCTGCTGGCTATTTCATCGCGATTTTCCTGCTCGAGATCAACGGCACGTATTACATGGCGAACATGGTGCGCTGGACGCGCAATCGCGACATCATCATGGGCCTGTCGAAAGCGTTCTGTTTCGGGGTCCTGATTGTGTTTATCAGTTGTCAGAAAGGATTGAGCGCGCGCGAAGGCGCCGTTGGCGTGGGCCGCGCAACGACTGAAGCAGTGGTGAACGCCTCGCTCGCGGTCCTGATTTGCAATTTCTTCCTCACAATGTTGTTCAACATCATTTATCCGGCCGGATATCAATGATCGAAACGTCGCCTCAGATGTCGGCAACGTCCTCGCAAGATCGAGACAATGGCTCGATGCTGGTGGTGCGCGATTTAACGAAGAGAATCGGCGCACAGGAAATTTTACGCGGCGTTGATCTCGACGTCGCGCACGGTGAAACCCTCGCCATCATTGGTCGCAGCGGTGGCGGCAAGAGCGTTTTGCTCAAGCACCTGGTCGGATTGATGCAACCCGATGCAGGTGAAATCTGGATCGAAGGTCAAAACATTATCGGGTTGAACGAGCGCCAGCTCGGCGCGATCCGGCAAAAGATTGGCATTCTCTTTCAAGGCGCCGCGCTTTTTGATTCGATGACGGTGGCGGAAAATATCGCCTTTCCGTTGCGCGAAGCAGGCGAGCGAGAGCCAAAAGTCTTGCGCGAAAAGATTCGCGAGATGCTCGACGTAGTGGAGCTCGAAGGTCAGGAGGAAAAAATGCCGGTGAGTCTCAGCGGCGGAATGAAGAAGCGGGTCGGTCTTGCGCGCTCGATTATTCGCCGGCCGAAATGCGTGCTATATGACGAGCCGACTTCCGGCCTGGATCCGGTAGTCTCCGATAGTATCAATCGCTTGATTTGCCGATTACAGGAGCGGTTTGGAATGACGAGCATCGTGGTCACGCACGACATGAAAAGCGCATTCGATGTCGCCGATCACATTGCCTACTTGCACGAAGGTCGAATTTATTTTTACGGTACGCCCATTCAGTTTCAGCAAACAAGCGATCCGATTTTGCAGGATTTCTTGCTTGGCCGCTCTGCTGAAGAGCGCGGGAACAAAGTTGAGAGTTGAAGGTTCAGAGATGAGAGTTGGGAACTAATGAATCGGCACGAGCGAGGTTTGGAATTTAAAGTCGGCGCGTTCGTTTTCGTCGGATTAGCGATGCTAGGTGCGCTGGTCGTGCAGTTCGGGCGACTGGGCGAGGGCCTCAAAACGTATTACGGTCTCACCGTTCGCTTCAACGACGCAAGCGGCCTGTTGAAAGGCTCCGATGTTTTGCTCGCGGGCGCAAAAATCGGAAAAGTCTCGGGTGGTCCGCGAATGGTGCGCGAAGGCCAGGGCGTGGACGTGCCGCTGAAGATTTATGATTACATTAAGGTCCCTGAAGGAAGCAAATTCACCGTCGGAAGTTCCGGTTTGCTCGGCGATCGGTTCGTGAACGTGACGATGCCACCCGGGCAGCCGAAGGCTTTTCTGGCTCCTAACACCTACATCAGCGGTGCACGTGAAACTGGCATCGATGACCTCACGCGCGAAGGCGGAGCCCTCGTGAACGATCTCCGTGGGACTGTGCAGAAGATCGACGTGGCTGCAAACCGGTTGAGTCAAGACACACTTTCGTCTGCGAATATGGAAAATCTGAAGTCGAGTATGGCGCATTTAAACGAGGCGACCGGTGCGCTTGCAGAATCTTCAAAGAAGCTGGACGGGGTAATCGAGCAAGCCGATTCAACGATGGAGGCGGCAAAAAAAGCAGCCGACAATTTGCAGAATGCGATCGCCGATGCGCGGAAAGTGATTCGCAGCGCAACGGAAGGGAAAGGCCTGCTCGCCGCGCTTTTGACCAATCAGGAGTTGGCCAATGATTTGCACGCGCTGATCAGCAATTTGCGGACACATGGTGTTCTGTTTTACCGGGATACCGCGGCGAAAATCCAGGCGAAGACGCCCGAGCAAACCAAACCGGCCCGCCAAACTCGTGGCCGCTGACGTGATGCAAAATAGATTGCGGGATGTAGTTCATTTCTGATTAAATCCGGTCGGTATGATACGGCGCTCATTCCTGAGACAGCTGGCAGCCGTTCCGTTTTTTGCGGCCGCAACATCTGCCCCCGCCGCCACAGACAGAGTCAAGCTGAAAATCCTCATGAAAAGTGCCTGGGGATCGGATGATCCGACCAAGGCCGCCTTCCCTTTCCTTCACGGCGATGCACTTTCTGAGGCAGGTCACGAGGTGCAGATCTTTCTCCTCGGCGAAGCTGTATCTCTGATGCGGAAATCAGTGGCCAATGCAGTGGTTCCAGTTGGCTGGCCGCCCCTTGCCGAGGTTCTCGGAAAGATCATCGCCAAGAAGATACC
>CATPAV010000070.1 GCA_955652245.1 uncultured Candidatus Udaeobacter sp.
ACGTGTAGCTGTTCGTCGTCCAGGAACCGTTAACCCGTGAACCTAGCGTAACATAGATCGTGCGCCCATCCGTCGGGATATTGTTTACGGTTTTCGAGAGCACCGTTTCTATTCCGGAGTTGTAAACATCGGCGCTATGTGGCGAGCTACCCACGAAGTGGAAATAGGCGGTTGCGTTGCCCGCGCTCCAGCTAAAAGTCACGCTTGAAGAACTAAAGGTCGATCCCGGCGGTGGGCTCAACATCACCGCAGCACCGGTAATGGGCGTGGGTGTAGGTGTAGGTGTAACAGTTGGCGTCGGGGTTCCCGTCGGTGTGGGCGTTGGAGTAGGAGTCGGCGAACCACTTGCGAAATCGTAGCCGATTACATCCATCACGCGGAGGTCGACGGGTGTCAGGTCGTTCTCCACGCTGGAATTGGAGAAAGCGTTGAAACAGTCATCGGTCCCGTCAGCCCAGTCCTGCAAATCGCCGCCGTTCGCGGCTGCGTCATTAAATCCCTTGAGGAGCGTCGTCCCGTTATCAATCGAAAAAAATCTGCCCGCACCGTCATTCAAACCCCGCACGCCCGCCCCAGTATAGTGGAACAAATCCATCAGCATATAGTCTGGGCTTCCGGTGAGCCTTTCCCCCATCAATGGAATGCGGCCCATGATTTCTGAGAATTCATGCATCGCCACGCCAATGAAGTCGAATTTCCCGGAGACGGCGCGGTTGGCCGGATCATAGGTGTAGCTGAATCCGCCGCCGAAGGTGAAGGTTCCATCAATTGTAAAGTCGTCGGCACGGAGCCGCAACGCCTTTGCCTCCGCCGTGGTCAAGAGATACATGTGCGCTGAGCCGATCGGATCCGTCGATGGCAACGAGCCGCCCGCGGAAAGAACCGTCGCATCATCCGCTGTGGTTGAGTCGGCGGAGACCGCGCCTCGAAGCGCAGTATAACTGGAAACGGACACCAAGAAGCTGTCGCTGCTGCCGAGCGTCATCCTTCCCGACACGGCCGTTACCTTGATGTTGACGTTGACGCTGTCAGTAAAATTGTTAGTGAACTGCGAAGCTGCATAAGAGGCTGCCGCTTTCATGTTGACGATGTCTGCTGCGCTCAAACCGGCGGCGGTGAAGGTTGAGTCTGGATCGTATGTCAGATTGATCGTCAACGCGACGGCTGGTCCGCTCACCGCGATAGCCAGTGCAACGATCACAGACCGCATTGTTCGCGCTGGACCTCTATCCGCGAAAATCAGCTCTGACATCTGGCGGCGGAGTTTTTTCATTGTCTACTACGGCTTGATTTGAGACGTGACCGAAAGCTTTGCCGGTGCAATCGACTTCACGTCGCCGCGCGACGCGAGTGCTTCCAGCTGCGACAACGGAACCATGGCGCGGAATGTCGTGGCTGTTGGTGAGCCATTAACTACTACTCCTCCTGAAAGTGCGACTCGGTCCAACAATCCTTTCGACACCGACGCGTCTACATCCACGAGCACGCGGTCGCCATCTTTAATCGGAATGTCCGGCTCAAGCGACGTCGCCTTGTCGAACGGCGGTTGTCCCCGGCTTTTCTTTAAGGCCAGGACGATTTGACCGTCGAGTTTCCCTGCGGCGGCTACCGGTATGAATTGATCACCTGTTGTCCAGAGCAGGACAAGATCGTTGCCGTTGCCGCCGTGGTAATTGGCGACGAAATAGTGAGTCAACCCTCCGTAAGTCAGGGCAATCGTTTGTCCCTGGCCCAGATTGCTGAAGGTTCCTCGAATGATCCCAGCTCCCGTGTTTTGCACGACCATCAGCTGCGTGCCCGGTGCCGGCGCAAAGTTCAGCGTGATGTTCACTTTTTTTCCCATCGCGGTGAAGCCGTTGGAGCTCACGGGCACTTCTGCGCCACTGATGTAGGTAACGTTGATGTCGCCTGCGAACAGATGAGGCGTCGAGAGAGCGAGCATCGCGACCGCGGCGGCGACACGACCAGGAAGTTGAAAGTGCGGGAAGCCTTTAAGCTTTGGTTTCATGTCTTATGTTCGTGCGTCTTGGGTTCGCTCTCCACCAATTTCGTGGTTCGCCTTCCTTGCGCTTGCAATGCG
Organism: uncultured Candidatus Udaeobacter sp.; assembly: GCA_955652245.1. GTDB lineage: Bacteria > Verrucomicrobiota > Verrucomicrobiia > Chthoniobacterales > UBA10450 > Udaeobacter. The sequence goes on from CATPAV010000070.1 coordinate 2,081, forward strand.
CGAGCGTGGGATTAAAAGGAGCACGAAGCCTGCCGAAAATTCAGGTTAGAAAGAGATCACGGAATGGCTTACGCGTAGGTCAAATTCTTAGACCATGATCGTTACAGGATTTTCGGCCATAAGCGATTAACCTCGCGGCAATGAGAATTGCGCGCGCTCGCGAAGGTCGCTGCTTGCCGACCAGTAAACGGGCAGTTATTCTAAACGCGCCCCTTTTTGCATGGCGCGTTCGTCTAGTGGTTAGGACACGGCCCTCTCAAGGCCGGTGCACGGGTTCGACTCCCGTACGCGCTGCCATTACACGTAACTTGCGCAATAACGTTACGGATTTAATTGATATCCATCACTTTTACAGGCATTTACGATGACACTACGTTCTCAAAACGGATGTTAATTTGGGTCAAAAATTGACTGGTTTTTTCGCAAAAACCCGTACGCACCCGTACCGAAAACCCGTACCCAGATCATGAGATGTCAAGTGGAACACAATATGGCTGTTTTGCGACCATAATCCAGATTTCAAGGAGCAAGCCGCCGCGCGACCTTCCTGGTTCGCTAGAGATTAGCCTTTGCTACGAACCCTTGGACAGATTGAAAACCATGCTGCCGCATCTTTTTCATCGGCCAGCTCGCGATAGTTTCTCATTAGTTTTTGTGGGCTATTACCCATTTCAAGAGCAACGCGAGCGGCGTCGGCCGTGGCGGCGAGCCGATAGGTCGCATAGCTATGCCGCATCGCATTGTTGGGCCAATTGACCTGACAACCTTTGGCAAAAGCAATGGCACGATCCGCATCGCGCCTTGTTTTGAATAACAGGCCTGTGGCGGCCTGATAGGGAGCTAACCAAAGCATCAAATTCGGGAGAATTGGGACCAGGCGCCGAGTGGCGGTTTTGGCCTTGTCCGCCGCAACAGTTATGAATCTTCGCTCGAAATTCACCTCGCCCCACTCCAGACGCAAAATCTCGCTGGAACGCATTCCAGTGAAAGCGCCAAGGGCGAGAAATAACCTGACGCGCTCGGGAGCCTCGTTTAGGACGCTGGCAAGTTTCTCCGGTTTTAGAATCCCAATTTTTCCTCCGCTATCCTTGGCCATCGCAAGCTCGTCCGCTTCGGTTGCCTCGCCCTTTTGGAGATAGCCGTACTTTCTCGCGAAATGGAAAAGCGTTACAATTGATCCTCGAATATTGTTTCGGGAACGCGGCTGAATTGGTTGTGCCCTGAGCCAGTTCTCCATGTCAGCGACCGTAATGAAACCGATATTTGTGTCGAATGCAGCCACAAAGCGTGTGAGATGACTTCGGAGAGTTTGCAGATAACGAGGACTTAAGCGATCAGCCTCCTTCGCTTTAAGTAGCTTCTCCAGGATTAGTCTAGTTTGTCGCGAACGTAGGTCGAGCTGTGGCTCAGTCTCAGATCTAAGCCCTGCAGACTCGATCTTCTCATAGGAAGGGAACCTCTTATCCGCATTTTCTTCAATGGCGCGCTCGAGCAGAATTTTAATTGCTCGTAAAAGATCAAGAGACTGCAACCTAGTCGGATCAACTGCTTCCGGCGGAGCTGCTCCTCTCATCAAGGTGTCCATTCTTGACTGGTTTCTAACGGAAAAGGTTGTCTTTGTTTCGCTCATCGCTGTTACTCCTGTAAGTTTTCCGAATCGCACGACCCGGACCGGTTCCTCTGCGCCAGCTTGAAATCTTGACCGTAAATTTCCACCAAGGAAGAACTCTCGCGCGCCGAAATAGGTAGGCCTTTGGCGGCTGCCAAGGTTGTGCTTACTAGGGTTTAAGTATTCAACGGGTAATTAGCCAACAACCGCCCAGTACGGCTCGACGCGATTGCCCGAGATACTGACCAAAACCGCGCGTGATTTTTCGGTGGCCCATCATATTGGACTATCCCCGTCCTAGTCAAGGAAAATAAAGTTGTCGCGATTCGCGCGAAGTCTGCTGCCAAGTGGGGATTCCGATTATACGGGGCGAGTCGTAACAGAACTACGCGACGTTCGGTTCGCGTCTCGGTTTGCCGAAAAACAGCGGATTAAACTCTGGAAGAAACAGATGCTGAAATAGTGGGGCTAAGTTCGATCCCGCGTACACATCCAGACTAGAATAACTGGATTCCACAACATAGTTAGTCAGGTAGTGTTCCCGTTTGAGCCTATTCGGGATGATTATTCCAGGTAAAAGAGTTTCCAATTGGGTATCTTCAAAGTAAGCCCAATCGCCTTGAAACGCCGAAACCTGCTTTTCCACGATTAACACCAAGTAGCGTGCGCGGCCTTGCCCGTACTGATTCCAAAAGGAGCGAGCTTCCCGAGCAGCCTTAACATCGTCTAAATCAATTGGGGCACTAACGAGCTCTTGGTTAAACACAATTTGCGCGCAACTTTCCCAAGAGATGCCTGAAACTGTGGCCAGTGCGTCAAGCAGATGGTGAGGCTGTGAGTCCTGATGGCCAGAGCGCAGCTTCGCGAGTATTTCGTTAAGAGCGATGGGCTCAATCTTGAGTTCCATTGGAACAAGCGGCGGAAAAACAACGCTGCGATTAAGTCGACTCAGCTTGCGAACTGGCCGGTGCGTCCGGGAGAGGCCGCCATCCACCTGGATCGGTCGCGGAAGAAACTGACAGTCCGAGCAATGGAGTGATGCTCGGCGGGCTGCTCGCCTGGCGGCGCGGCTTGCGTCGATTGGGCGACCGGTAAAAAGATCAATCGACTCCTCAGCCGTGAAAGCTTCCGGTTCGATGCGAAGTATCGTTTCTTCGATGAATTTGTGGCGCCGCCGAATTCGTCGATCTAAAGCATCCTGACGTTTGGGCCGCAAGACCTGGTTATTTCTTAGGGTCAAATCCATTTTCGGTATTGCCTACGTCAGATTTTTCCATGTCGTCGGATCGCGCGGGCGCTTCGGCCCCTGCCCCATAGGTCTGTTTGCCCGCTGATCTCTTCAGAGCCCCCCTCAAGATTTCGAAAGCAGTCGAGAGCCGTCTGCGCTCAGCGGGCGTGAATTGTTCCACGCGCTCAAGAGATTCCAAATGGGACTTTTCCGTATCGGACAAATAAGGAACCATTTGCGGGTTTTTTACTTTTGACAGTGCAATGAGCCTCCCGGCATCGCTTTCGTCAGGCGGAATGTTAGCCGCTTCCCGATCGAGAATACCGTCCTTAACGCGCTGCAACAGCAAGCCAAGACAAACGTCGGTAATGCGCCCTTCGTCCTTCCGCCGCCGACGCAAAACGACCTCCTCCACACCTACCCGTCCCCGTTGGAATGCCACCTGCAACAACCGATGTCCATGCTTTCCATAGCAAATCTTCTGAAGGAAGAGCCGATCCTTGGCGTATGGGCGCACGTCAAAGAAAACTTGCTCAAAGGCTTTAATGTTATCGATCGAAGTGGAAAGTTCATCGGCAATCTCTTCGACCGAGTAATCGGCTACTACCATGGCTTCGATCGCGAGGGCGGCTTCTTGGCTCTTAAGCCCACAGCGCAGCGCCCAATCGAGCGCGGGTTTTCCCTCGAAGGGGATGCCGTAGTGAAATTGGAGGAGGTGCCGTACCATTTCATCCTGTTCACCGGTGTTCGGATCCAGAATGCGCTTGAGCTCTTCCGGGATTGGGCCGTTAGCTGCGCTCGGCTGTTTAAGTTGAGCTAGATAGGCGTCAGTTAGGAGCGGGCGCCAGTCGGGTCGGAAGTCGCGGCCTTCCGCAAGGCTGCGGAGAATGGGGAATTCACAGTTTATTTGTTTGAGGAACATAAAATCATGCGTTGTATTCATGAAGGAAAGTCAAAACGCCCTCAAGACGGCCTGCCGCCGACTGTGAGGCCATCACTACACATCCCGCCTTTCCCGAACTCAGCGCCGTGAGCCAATCCGACTGAATTTAACTGGTGACCCGGGCTGGCCAAGCGATGCGGTAGATGGCGACCGAACCTCGCCTCTTCTTCAAGAATATTTCTCGGCGGCTAGCATCGGCCGTTTCAGCGCTTTCCTTCTCCTGGTCAGCTCGTTCTTGTTCGCTGCCTCGACAGAGCACGGGAACGCGAGTTGGCTTGCACGCGGCGCGCCGACATCGATCATCGCGCGTGACAGGTGCCGCACCTGTGCGTGCCGGATTTAGATGCGGCGCTCGCGGGTCCCCTCCCCGCACCGCAAGTCTGCGACTCCGATTCGACTCTCGGCCCTTGCTCTCGGTATTGCAATTGCTGTAAAAGGTAATACGATAGTTG
>CATPAV010000071.1 GCA_955652245.1 uncultured Candidatus Udaeobacter sp.
ACGTGGGCGGGCTGGGCAAATCGACCGGCAATTTCCCGGTTGCGCGCTGGATCGCCGCCTGCACATCCGTTGCAGCGTCAACGATGCTCTTGCTGAGAAAGAACTGTAACGTGAACGATGTATTTCCCTGCGTGCTGGCGCTGGTAATGATGTCGAGCCCAGGAATTTGCAGAAATTGCTTCTCAAGGGGCGTGGCGATGTTGTTCGCCATTGTCGTCGGATTCGCGCCAGGATACGCACAACTGACGTTGATGACCGGATAATCAACCGCGGGCAGATCGTTGACCGCCAGTTTGTTGTAAGTTGCGATCCCCGCGACGATGACCGACAGCGTCAAAAGCACCGTCATCACCGGCCGGCGAATGAACGGCCCCGAAAGCCCAGTGCCTGTGACTTGGACTAGCTTGCCGACCGGCGTTGCTTTTGGCCGCGTATCAGTCGCGCCCGGCCTCGCGCGCTGTTGGCGATCCGGCGCGGGATCGAGCGAATCGTGTTCATGATCACCCGCACCATCGTGTTGACCTGATTGCGCCATATTTGGAAAGGGACTCTCCGACTCTACATTGGAGCTTTGGCGGCGACTTGGCCGCCGTCGTCCGGAACGGGAGAATTGTATGGTTTCGGATCCACTTTTGTCCCAGGCGCGAGCGCAAGTTGTCCTGTGACGACAACCGTCTCTCCTCCTTTAACGCCACTTTCGATCGCGGTCATGTCGGCATCTTGCCGCTGGCCGGGCTTGACCGGGCGTAAGTCCACCGTGTTGTCCGGTTTTACCACGAAAACAAACGGGCCGCTCTGGCTGATTTGCACCGCTTGCGATGGCACGAGCGTTGCGTCTTTAAACAAATCGAGAATGAAACGGACGCGGACAAATTCCGACGGCCAAAGCGCATGGTCGGGATTCGGCGTAACCCCACGCGCTTTCACAGTGCCAGCGCCTGGTTGAACCGCGGTGTCAATGAAATAGAGATTGCCCAAATGCGGCGGCGTGCTGCCATCTGCGGCGCGCGTTTCCACTTTCACATTGGGACCGCCGAGATAACGTCGTACGAGTGGCAGGTCGGTTTCAGAAACAGTAAAGTCAGTGTAAATCGGATCGAGCCCCTGAATCGTCAGCAACACTGCGGCGCCGCCACCGCCATTCCCGCCGGTCACGACGTTCCCAACATCGACAAGTCGCAAACCAGCGCGGCCGTTGATTGGCGAGCGCATGTTGCAATAATCGAGATTTACCTGCGCGGCTGCGACTGCGCCCTCGGCGGTTTTCACCATCGCCTCGTCGCTTTTCACCGTCGCCTGCGCGGTGTCCAAATCTTGTGGTGAAATCACGTTCCGCGCGCGCAGTTCCTGCTGGCGCTTCAGGGTGATTTGATCGAGAACCAATTTCGATTGCGCTTGCGCGAGCTGCCCCTGGGCTTGTTCGAGAGCGGCTTGATACGGCCGCGGATCAATCGTGAAAAGCAAATCGCCCTTTTTTACGTCAGCGCCATCTTGAAAATTGCGGGCGAGAATCTGGCCGCTCACCTGCGCCTGGACCTGAACGGTCTCATACGCAGCGCAAGTTCCAATTTCATCGAGATAAAGGGGCACATCTTTTGTGATAACTTTGGCGACAAGAACCGGTCGCGCCGGCGGCTGGGCAGCTTTCGCTTCGCTGGCTCTGTGTTGAAAAATCCGATATAAAACGAAGGCGGCGAGCAGGACGAAGAGAAGATACGCCCACCATGGAATAGATTGGTTCGAGCCGCGCGTGCGCTTCATTTGGATTTTGCCGTGGCGCCGCGGAGCACCTTTTTCTTTGTAATCGCATGCCCACCCCTGTGCTGGCCGTTGTGACGCAAGCGAACAGGGAACGTAGCGATTCTTCGTGCTTCATCATGCCTTTCCGCTTTCTCGCAAATCCGCATTAGCACTTTGATGCAGGTCCGCAGTTCGGAGCTGGGAATGTCGGCAAGCAACTGATGCCGCAGTTCATCTGCTGCGGCGTTAATCTGCACAATGACGCGCTCGGCACGCCGGCCGAGGTGCACCATGTTACAACGGCGGTCATGGGGCGAACTCTGACGGGTCACCCAACCTTCTCGCTCCAGCCTGTGCAATAGCGTTACAACGCTGGGTTCTTCCACACCGAGCCGTGCTGCAATTTCCGCCTGCGTCAACGCGTCAGAGGCGAGAGACAAATGCAAAAGCGTCCGCCATTTTGCCTGGCTTAAACCCATCGGCTTGAGCCGCTCGTCCAGTTTCAACCGCCAAGCGCGAGCGGTTCCGTGGAGCAATGGGCCAAATGTTTCCCAGTCAGACATGGTGTGGGCCGAATTGGTTAGCATGCTAACCAATTCCAATTTACCGGACTGTCAATCTTCCTTTATGGCTCCACTTCAAAGAGAATCATCTCCCGTTTACCGTAATCCTTTATGCGAGCGAGTGGATGCGTCGAGCGCGGCGCCCACTTCCGCGCACGCGCTGCTTCCTTTTCAAGCTCGGTGCGGACAAGGAAAAAGTGCGTATCCGTCGGGAGGTTCGCAATGCGGCTCACATACTCAAGCGGCGCTTTTACATAGAAAAACAGCGGTTGATAATCCGGATCCACTGCGTAAAGCGTCTCACTCGCTGGAACGATCGCGTTGATCTCCGCAGCGACCCTTTTTACTTGCTGCCGGTTCTTCAAAGCGAAAGCGGTGAGCGGATAGCCTATCGCGCCAATCACGAGCCCGACTCCAACAAAAGCCGCCACCACCTTCTCCCATGCCCGCTCGCTCCCCATCCGCGTTCCCTTGGGCCAATGCAACGCCTCGCCGACGTAACTCATTGCCAGCAACCACGAAGCTGGAACTAAGACCGGCATGCTGTATCGAGACATCGCGCCTGGCACGAGGTTAACGACGAGGAATGGCACAGCGATTCCCCACGCGAGAGCACGCGCCAACCGCCGCTGCTCGATATCGTGGAATTTTGAAAATCGGATAAATGGGAACAGGATGAGCCAAGGCAGGAAGTACGTGAGGCTGCGTGGGATATTTTGGATCCAACTCGAAAAATTGAAACTGGTGGCACTCAACCGGCCGCTGAATTGAGCTGACCACTTATGCAGTGCTACTTGCGTAGTCGTGCTCTGGAGGAATGGAATCGCCCAAGCTGCGAAAATGGCGAGCATAATTGCGAGCGCGGCGAAGTGCGCGGGATGGACAAGCAGACGCCATTTCTTCGTTTGCCAGAGGACAGCGAAAACTATCCCGTAGAAAAATACGAGGTGAAGCGGGCCTTTGGCCAGCAGGGCCAGTCCGAGGAAAATCGATGCTGGCAACCAAATGAGCCACGGAGATTTTTTTTGCGACGAAAAGCTTAACCAAAAAATAATCGCGAGACCGGAAAGCGACACGTAGAGCCCTTCGATTTCGATCAATCGGCCTTTTTCTATCATACCGATATTCGTCAGCCAAATGAGCGCGGCAATTGTCGATCCGCTAAGACCCAGGCTGACGCGCGCGACCGTAACAAATGCGATTGCGACCACGAGCACGGAAAGCGCTGAGGGCAGGCGCGCCGCCCATTCGTTGCGAACGCCAAACACTTTGAACGACACCGCCACGAGCCAGTTCACCAGAGGTGGCTTGCGAAAATACGTAGCGCTTCCCACTCGCGGAACGATGTAATCGCCGGTCTCGATCATCCGAACCGCCGGCAGAATGCGCCGCCCTTCTTCTCCTTTGATCGCGAGAGAGCCAAGTGCTGGAAGGTAAATCGCCGCCCAAACCAGGAGGACGATTAATAAACTTCTGTTCCGCGAAATCATTAGACGTTGGATGTTCGATCTTGAGTTTTCAACGTCAACTCAAACCCAACCCCAGCTTGACGGCGCACCTGATAAGGCTAACTTGTTTTTCTAGTCCGCGCGCTGATTGGAGTGGGAACTGGTGTCCCACTCTTTTTAGTCTGCGGGCTACGTGTTTTTATGAACGCAGAATTTATTGCCATGCTCGACTACCTTGAGCGGGAGCGCGGAATTAAACGCGAAATCCTCCTCGAAGCGGTCTCGAACGCGTTGCTCTCGGCGTCTAAAAAGAGCGTTGGCGCGTCGCGCGATTTGCGTATCGATATCAACCCTAAGACGGGCGAAATCCGCGCGCTTGCGAATTTGATGGTGGCCGATTTCGTCAGCAACCCACAGGATGAGATCGAGCTTTCGAGAGCACGCAAGATCAAACCGGACGTAAATATCGGTGATACGGTCGAAGTAGAGGTAACGCCGCGAAATTTTGGCCGCATTGCCGCGCAGACCGCCAAACAAGCGATGATGCAGCGGATTCGCCAGGTCGAAAAGGAAATGATTTACGAGGAGTTTAAAGATCGTGCGGGAGAAATCGTTAGCGGCACGGTACGGCGGTTCGATCGGTCGGATGTGATTCTCGATCTTGGAAAATTTGAAGCCGTGATGCCGCAACGCGAACGCGTCGTCGTCGAAGATTACAATGTAGGGGACAGGCTCCGCGCCTACGTGGTCGCGGTGGAAAACGGCATCCGCGGCCCCGAGATCATTGTTTCGCGCAGCCATCCGAATTTCGTGCGCCGGCTTTTTGAATTGGAAGTGAGCGAAATCGCCGATGGCACAGTTGAAATTCGCGGCATCGCGCGCGAAGCCGGTTATCGGACGAAAATCGCAGTCTGGAGCGCAAATGAAAAAGTGGACCCGGTGGGCGCTTGCGTCGGAATGCGCGGTTCGCGCGTCAAAAATATTGTTCGCGAATTGAATAACGAAAAAGTCGACATCATCCGCTGGAGCTCCGACCCCAAGGAATTTGTGCTCGAAGCGCTTAAACCTGCCAAAGTAAAGAACCTCGTGTTCGATACCGAGAAAAAGAGCGTGCAGATTTCAGTGGATGAAGATCAACTTTCGCTCGCGATCGGAAAAAAAGGGCAAAATGCACGTTTAACTTCGCGGCTCACCGGCTGGGAAATTAATATCGGGAAGGACATTTCGGCCACAACCGCAGTCGAACAGAAAGTAGCGCAAGCGGCGCAGACGCTCGCGGATGCGCTGCCAATCAACGAAGAACAGGCGCTCACGCTGGTAAAATCTGGTTTCACCAATTTGGAAGGATTGCGCGACGCGGATGTGCAGGATTTTGTGGACATACTGGCGGTCGACGAGACGAAAGCGCGCGAGATTCACGAGGCGGTCCATCAACAAGAGGTCGCGCAGTAATATGGCTCTGGTTTAACCGCTTGAGCCATGAGCGAAATTTTAGAGGAACAACAATGGCAACGAAGACGAGCAGCAAGACCGTCGCCCGCAAACCCGCCGCGCGTAGAACTACTGCTGCCCCCAAGCCGGCCGCGCCGAAGGCCAGGATTTCGAAGAAAAAATCAGAGGCTGACGCCGAGTCGACGCATAAGAATGTAGCTGCGCCGGCGAAAGCGCGCACTCAGCCAGCACTCGCAGAAACCGCGCCGCCAACCGCTCCCGCATCGCGACGTGAAGTGGAGAGCTTGTCGTTGATCGACAAAAGGAAGGCCGGCAAAAAAACGGACGAAGTCGAAGTAAAACCTAAGCGCGAGGTTCTGCCTCCGATTTCGCGAATTCGAGCATCGTTGGAAAAACCGGTTGTTGCCCCAAAGGCCGCCGCGCCAGCAAAGCCAGAAGAGGCGCCAGCGCCCTCAATAGAACCGCCGAGTATCCCTCCCCCGCCTGAGCCGGAAGCCGAGCCGCAGAAAGTCATCCACATCAAGCCACCAATCGTTGTCAAACAATTGGCGATCGAGCTCGGATTAAAACCGCATCAGCTCGTCGCGGAGCTGATGACGTTCAACATCTTCGCGAATATCAACCAAACGATCGAGCCGGACATCGCGTCGAAGATCGCCGAAAACCATGGGTTCATTCTGGAGAAAGAGCGCCGTGAGAAAGGCGCCGGTGTTCACAAGGTCGAACAGATTGTTGTCGCGCCCCCTCCGCCCGTCATTGAAAAGGAAGAGGAACTCAAGGCGCGCGGTCCCATCATTACATTCATGGGACATGTCGATCATGGCAAAACCTCGCTCATGGACGCGATTCGTAAGACGCGGGTCGCAGCCGGTGAAGCTGGCGGAATCACGCAGCACATTGGCGCTTACAGTGTTGAGCACAATGGAGCAAAGATCACGTTTATCGATACACCGGGTCACGCGGCTTTCACCGCAATGCGCGCGCGCGGCGCTAACGTGACCGACATCGTTGTCCTGGTCATTGCAGCGGACGACGGCATCATGCCGCAAACTATCGAAGCGATTAATCACGCCAAGGCCGCACCCCATGTGAAAATCATGGTGGCAATCAACAAAATCGATCTGCCCTCAGCCAACATCGACAAGGTCAAGAAACAATTGCAGGAACGCGAGCTCGCGCCGGAGGACTGGGGTGGCGAGACAATTGTCTGCCCTGTGTCTGCGACAAAAGGCACAGGCATCGATCACCTCCTCGAAATGACGACTCTGCAGGCGGAAGTGATGGAACTGAAAGCATCGCCCACCGCCACGCCACGCGGAACCGTGATTGAAGCGCAAGTCGAAGCAGGGCGCGGTCCCACCGCCACCGTTATCGTGCAAATGGGAACGCTAAAAATCGGTGATCCTTTCATTTGCGGGGATTACAGCGGCAAAGTGAAATCGCTGCTGGACGATCGGGCCCAACCGATCAAGGAAGCTGGTCCGTCCACGCCAGTGAAAGTGCTTGGTTTCACGGGGCTGCCGAACGCGGGCGACGAACTTCTTGTGATGGATGCAGAACGTTCTGCGAAAACATTAAGTGAAGAGCGTTTGCTGGCAAAGCGCACGGATAAATTAACCGTGCCACAGCGCGCCACGCTCGAGAGTCTGCTCGAAGCCGCCGATGGGAAAAAGGTTTTGCGGATCGTTCTGAAATGCGACGCTCAGGGTTCGCTCGAAGCGCTGGTCGGTGCGCTGGAACAGATCGAAAGCAAAAAGATCGACTTGGAAGTCATTCACTCAGCGGTCGGACCGATCTCGGAATCGGATATTTTGCTGGCAAGCGCTTCGAACGCCGTCGTGGTTGGCTTCAATGTGAAGGTTGAGAACATGGCCGTTTCCGCCGCGAAACGCGAGGGTGTGCAGGTCAAGCTTTACAGCATCATTTACGAACTGCTCGATCAAATCAAGGAAGCTATGGCTGGTTTGCTTGAACCCGAACATCGAGAAACCGTTATTGGACACGCCGAGGTGAAACAGGTCTTTGAACTGAGCAGAGGCATCGTCGCCGGCTGTCTCGTGACCGATGGTCGCATAGCTCGGGCCGCGCGTGCCCGTGTCCTCCGGAAACGGCAACCAGTATACGACGGCGGGATTTCGACGCTGCGCCGCTTCCAGGATGACGTGAAAGAAGTGCGTTCCGGTCTTGAATGCGGCATTAAGCTCGGCGACTTCAGCGAATACCAAGTGGGCGACATCATTGAGTGCTACCAGCTTGAAGCGATCGCGCAGAAGCTGTGATGCCGTAGCAACGGCGCTCTGTCGCCGTCGGCGTGCAATAAACAGCGCCCCGACAGAGCGGGGCGGCTACATTCAAAAATGAAACACCGAATGTTACGGGTGAACGAGCTCTTAAAACGCGAGCTGAGCGGGATCATCGCGCGCGAGATTACATTCGAAGGTGCTCTCGTCACGATCAATCAAGTCGACGTGACCGCTGATTTAAAAGATGCACACGTCTTTGTCAGTGTTCTTGGATCGGAACCCGGCGCGAGCGTGATTAGCAAACTCGAATCCCAGCGTTCCACATTGCAAGCTGAGCTGGCCCGTCGCGTCACTATGAAATACACGCCGCATCTCACTTTTCATCTCGACGATTCCATTAAACGCGGAGTTCGTGTCATCGAGATTCTGCAAGAGATCGAAACGCCTCGCAGCGATCCCGAGTGAGCGCGGTTCGATCCAAATTCGACGAAATCGGCCGGGTCCTACGGGAGCATAACCGGTTCGCGATTATGAGCCACGTTCGCCCCGATGGCGACGCGCTGGGCTGTCAGATCGCGCTGGCGCTTTCGCTTCAGCAGCTCGGCAAGGAGG
>CATPAV010000072.1 GCA_955652245.1 uncultured Candidatus Udaeobacter sp.
ACTTGAAGGTGCGCGTGCGAAAGTCATCCGTCGACATCACCCCTTCAGCGACACGTGCGCTCTGCTCTTTTCTTTCCGCACTCCGCACTCCGCGATCCGCAATCATAAAAATCCTTTCGCTCTTAGCTTCTGCATCGCATTGCGCTCATGATGGTCTTGTGCGCGGCCAGCGCGCTCGCTCGTGCGCGTCGCCTCCAGTTCAGCAATGATTTCGTCGATTGTCGACGCCGCGCTCTCAATCGGATGTGTGATCGGGCTGCACCCTAACGAACGGAATCGTTTTCCGTTTCGCTCAAAATACATTTTTGGAACCGGGATGTTTTCGCGCTGGATGTAACGCCAGACATCAACCTCGGTCCAATCGAGCAACGGCTGCACACGAACGTGCTCGCCTTTTGCCGCAGTAGTCGCAAACTGCCCCCAAAATTCCGGTGGCTGATCTTTATAGTCCCATTCGAACTGCGCGTTCCGTGGCGAGAAATATCTCTCCTTCGCGCGAGTTGGATCTTCATCGCGTCGAATTCCTGTAATCAGCGCGGTCCACTTGTGCTCTGCCAGGGCTTGTTGCAGCGCGACAGTTTTTAACTCGTGTGTCACCGTCACTGGATCGTGCGTTTCGTACCCAACCCCGCGTGCACGAGCTTCGGTATTAATTTTGACGATAAGATTGAGGTTGTAGTGCTTCGCAGCCCATTCACGAAACTCCAGCATCTCGGGAAACTCGTAAGTTGTGTCAATGTGCAGGACCGGAAACGGAACTTTTCCGAAAAAGGATTTACGCGCGAGCCAAATGAGAACGTTCGAATCCTTGCCCATCGACCATGGCATGGCGATGTTCTCGAAGGCGTGATACGCCTCGCGAAAAATGAAAATGCTCTGGTTCTCGAGTTGATCGAGATGAGTGCACGTGATTGAAGTCATAACTGCAATAAGAGTCGTTCTATACAATCGAGAGGTTAATGCCGCAATCAGTGCGCGGACAGGTGGATCGCCCGCTCTGCCGGACGATGTTAATTGATCGGCGGCTGCGCCGCACATTAGCATCGAACAAGGGACTGTTCGATCCACCTCGCGTTAGTGATCAAATTACAGGTTAAGATACGATTCTTTGATCCTCGCCGCTGGGTTTTGTCTTGCGCGGCACATACCCGACCTTAGTGTTTCCTGATGCCGCGGACCCATTCCACGGCCTACGATTCAAAAATCGAGGGCAACGTGATTTTTACGCGCTTTGATGCTGCACTTAATTGGGTGCGCAAAAATTCGCTTTGGCCGATGCCGATGGGCCTTGCCTGTTGCGCAATTGAGTTGATGGCGACGGCTGCTTCGCGGTTCGACATCGCGCGATTCGGCGCGGAAGTCATGCGTTTCTCGCCACGACAATGCGACGTAATGATTGTCGCTGGCACAGTCACTTACAAAATGGCGTTGGCGGTGAAACGAATTTACGAACAAATGCCCGAACCAAAATGGGTGATCGCGATGGGCGCGTGCGCCTCCACCGGCGGGATGTATCGCTCCTACGCCGTTCTCCAAGGGATCGATCAACTTTTGCCTGTCGATGTTTACATTTCCGGTTGCCCACCGCGACCGGAAGCGTTGCTTGCCGGCCTGATGAAGTTACAGGACAAAATTTCGGGCGAACGCTCATTTAGGAATCAAAAACCAGAATTGCTCGAAAAACTCCAGGACGCGATGCCATGACCAGTCAGGAATTGCTCGCTTCGCTTGAGAAATCACTTGCCGAGAAGATTCAGAATAAAACAGAGTTTCGTGGTGAAACGACTTGCACGATTTCGCCGAGCGATTTGCGTGAAGTTACAAAATTATGCCGTGATGAACTCTCGTTCGACTACTTGATCGACATCACGAGCATCGACAATTTCGGCGAAGAACCGCGTTTCGAGATCGTTTACGAGCTTTACTCGATGGTGCTCGCCGCCCATTTGCGATTGAAACTCCGAGTGTCAGAGGATGCCGCTGCGGTCGATACCGTTTCCGACATCTGGCCGACCGCGAATTGGCACGAGCGCGAGATTTACGACATGATGGGAATCAAGTTTAACGGCCATTCCGATCTGCGTCGCATTCTGATGTGGGATGGTTATCCATTCTTTCCGTTGCGAAAGGAATTTCCGCTCGAAGGTTTGCCGAGCGACATGCCTGATGTCGCCTTCACGAAGGTCACGCCAATGGAAGGCGGACCGTTTGTTACCGTGCCGAGCACCGCCAACGCGAAAGATCGAGAACCTCACGCGCGCCCGCCGGAACTATGAACGGCAATCTTTGCGCAGGTCCAAGATTAGGCCCAAAATTACGTCTTTTAAGACGCAATAATTAGGCATAATACTCGTTAGGCGCCATGGCGTCTGTTCACTGACCTCGCGATGTTTAGGCCGGCGATTCGACCGATTTTTTTGGCCATCAGCGCTGTGGCTATGCCGATCTTTCTCTTGCTCGTGCTGCTGGACGACGGTTTGCACCCTGATTGGCGCCGCCACGGTCGGTCTTGCTCTTTTCGCCGTTGTTTCGGCGTGGGCGTTTCATTTCCTCTTTCCCGACCGCATCTCCGCTGAGGGAACGAAGCGCCGAAAACCCCAAAAGTTTCGGCTCACTTTAGAGAAGCCTAACCAACTGCTGCAGCTAACCGCCGGCCGCTGTGATAACTCGCTTTGAATTTATGAAACATTTGTCGATATTACGCAAGCTCGCTCTCGCCAGCGGTAGCTGAGGTCTTTCTCGTTAGATCGACTGTTCTCCATGTTCGTTGGCGCGGTGGGCTGTCGCGCCGTACCAAATTTACGCGGCCGAGACCGGCGGCGCAGTCTCGGGCTTTCGCGTTGCTGCCATGACGTCTGGGCGCAAATGTTCCTCTCGCGGCCCAGCCGTCTTCGCCCCGTGCTTTGGATAGGCGATCCGACTGTGCAGCATCATCAGGAGCGTGAACCGGAATCGTTCGGCAATAACTTTGAGCTCGGCGAGGGTCAGATCGCATTCATCTAATTGTCGATCCATGATGCGCTCTTCGATGAGCTCATTCACGAGCGATTCGATTTTCTGCGGTGTCGGTTTCTCCAGACTGCGGGAGGCGCTTTCAACCATGTCGGCCAGGCTGACGATGGCGCTTTCTTTCGTCTGTGGTTTGGGTCCGCTATAACGGAAACTTTCCTCGCGCACCTGAGGAATGTCGTCTTCACGCAATTTCATAATCTTGCCGCCGGCGCGCGCGTCCTCATGCTGTTGAAGAGCGCGTTGATAGAAGTAACGGACGAGTGACGTGCCGTGATGCTCCTGAATAATGTCGATGATGCGCTGTTGAAGCTTGTACTTGAGCGCGAGATCGACGCCTTCTTTAACATGCGCGATGATGATCAACGCGCTCATGGTCGGAGCGAGATCATCGTGCGGATTGCGCTCGAAGCTCATGTTTTCGGTGAAGTATTCCGGCTTAATCAATTTGCCGACATCGTGAAAATACGAGCAGACGCGGCAAAGCGTCGCGTTCGCGCCGATGGCTTCGGCGGCTGCCTCGGCGAGATTCGCGACGACTAAACTGTGATGATAGGTGCCCGGTGCTTCAATCGTCATTCGCCGCAGCAACGGATGATTAAGATCGGAGGCTTCCAGCCAGGAAATATCCGTCGTGATTCCAAACAGATGTTCGAGCATCGGTAGCGCGCCGCCAACCAGCGTAGCGGTCAGGATTCCATTCCCAATCGCTAGCGCGCTTTGGAAACCGATCATCCCCCAGTCATTTGCAACTGGGGAAAACAAATCAATCGGGCCGATCAGACCAAACGTTAGCGATAGCAACCAAATAGCGAGCCCGATCCCCACGCCTGCTCGGAGCAATTTGCTGCGCCGCCGCACCTGTAGCGTGAGAGAGACCGCAGTGAATCCGCTAATCAAGCTGGTCACAAGGAGCGGCGCGTCGATCGGACCAAAGAGGACGCTGCTCCAGAGACTCACAAAAAATGCGGCGTAAAGTCCATGCTGGCGCCCGAGCAGGACGCTCAGCACAAGCGGCGCGAAGGCATAGGGCGTAATCAAGCCGCCCGTCTCTGGCTTAAGGAGCCGGTAGTTCCCGCTGTTACAGATTACCAACAAAAGTTTCGTGACCGCGAGTTGCACCAGGATTACGCCGAAAATCAGCAGAATCCGCGAGCTTCGCGAAAGGCTTTTCGGTTGGTTGATCCAGAGCTGAGTAATCGCGGTCGCCAAAACGAGCAATGCAATCACAAAATTCTTTGTCGGTTCCGGCTGTTGACCGCTGAAAACAAGAAACGCCAGACCGCCAACAAACACCGCGAAAATCAGCAGCTTGCTGTACGGTGCGTATTCCAGACTGCGTCTTAGCTCGCTGCGCGGTCGGCGACGACGAGTTTTTCGGGAGGCCAAGCCGCGCCTGATGAGTCGTCCGCGTTTGAGAAAATCGAACATGTCGATCTTTACTTGCGTGAGGTTGGCGCGGGTGAACGGTGCTGCTGATAGGCGCTGATAATGGCGCGCACCAATTCGTGCCGCACCACGTCGCGTTCCGTAAAATATACAGTCGCAATCCCGGGAATAGTTTTCAACGCCTGCAATGCCTCCACCACACCGGAGCGTTTGTTCGCAGGAAGATCGATTTGCGTCACGTCTCCCGTGATCACGCATTTGGAATTCGGACTGATGCGAGTCAGCAACATGAACATTTGCTCGGTCGTCGTGTTCTGCGCCTCGTCGAGAATGACAAAAGCATGATTTAGCGTGCGGCCACGCATGTAGGCTAGTGGCGCGATTTCGATGATTTGCCGGGTCAACAAACGCTCAATCTCTTCCGGCTCGAGCATATCACGTAACCCATCATAAAGCGGTCGCAAATACGGCATGATCTTTTGTTCAAGCTCTCCCGGCAAAAATCCGAGCGCTTCACCCGCTTCCACGGCTGGCCTCGTTAAAATGATGCGCGTGACCTGTTCCTTTTTAAGAGCCGCCACGGCCATTGCGACCGCGAGATATGTTTTTCCAGTCCCAGCCGGTCCGATTCCAAAAACGATGTCGTGCTTCTGGATGGCCTCGACATAATTGCGTTGCCCAGATGAGCGGGCCATGATCGGCGATTTGCGCGGCGAAGTCACAATCTTCGTCGCTGCGAGATCGTCCAGATTTTCTTCACGTGCTTCGGCCACGGAACTCAGGGCGTAATTAAATTCGTATTTTTGAATGTCCACACCTTTCTGACGCGCCTTTTCAAGTTGATCGAAAACATGCTGCGCCTTATCGATCCGGCTCGGTTCTCCCTCAAGTTTCACCCAGCCTTCCCGTGTGGTCACCCTCACACCGAGAGAATCTTCGAGACTTTTCAACAGTTTAAGATCGTTGGCGTAGAGAGATTGCAAAGCGCGCGGACTCTCAAACTGCAAAGTGCGTGTCTCAATCATCTCCCAGCCAATCGAGAAAAACTGGCCTATCGGAAACCATACAC
>CATPAV010000073.1 GCA_955652245.1 uncultured Candidatus Udaeobacter sp.
AAAATTTCTCGTGATAGAGAGGATCATCGGGAATATGCATCTTGCGATATTTGCCGAGCAAGTTCCCGTCGGCGCCGATGATTGCCGCGGTGTTGTGATACAGGCCCGCACTGCGTTTCTCGAAAAGCGACGCGATGATCACGATACCAAGCTCACGCGCGAGTTTGCCAAGGACGGATGTCGACTTTCCTGGGACCGCTTCCGCGAGGTCGAAATTCTTGTGGTCTTCAATCTGGCAAAAATATTGCGATCGGAATAGTTCCGGCAAACAAACGATCTGCGCGCCTTTCTTCGCCGCGTCGCGACTGAATTGAATCGCGCGTTTAAAATTCTCGTCCGGCTCCGGGCCGCACCGCATCTGGATGAGCGCGATTCGGGTTTGCTTCGGTTTCATGGATGGATCGTGCGCTCCGCGCACGATGTTAAACATACCATCGCGAAGCGATCAAAAATAATGATCTGCGACTTAGATAACATCGCGCGACGAAGCGCGCGATCCACCTATTTCACTGAGCTTGCCGAGACAATCTTCACACCTTCCATCACCACCCGCTTGGTCGGTTTGCTCATTTCGCCCGTGCTGTTTCTCGTCGCAGGCGTGTCACCGATCTTTTCGAGCACGTCGTCGCCTTTGATCAGTTTTCCGAACGTCGTGTATTGATGGTCGAGACGCGGAACAGCCGCGAGACAGATGAAAAATTGCGATCCCGCTGAATCCGGGTCGGAGCTGCGTGCCATGGAGATGACGCCGCGCTCGTGGGAGTGATCATTGAATTCGGCTTTGATTTTGTAACCCGGGCCACCTTCTCCATAACTACTTTCTTTGCCCGCATCTTTCGAATTTGGGTCGCCACCCTGAATCATGAACCCTTTGACGATGCGATGGAAAATTGTGCCGTCGTAAAAACCCGAACGCGCCAGTTTTTTAAAGTTCTCAATCGTATTCGTAGCTGCGTCGTTCCAAAACTGCACGACCATATCGCCTTCGCTCGTCTTAATCACCGCGACTTCGTTGGATGCATTCATCGTAGGATTCTCCGCCTTCTTTTCGTCAGCGGCAAAAGCCGCTGACCCCAGCAACAGCGCCACCGCGAAGATCGACAATTTCATGATCGACCACTGACACGGATGCAAAAGTAGCGCAAGCCTCTGACAAGCAAGCCAAGAAGAAAGCAAGTTGGGAAGCTTGCGTTACTTTTCGGCGTGGTATTCCTGTAAACTGCGCACGCTCACCTTGCGCTTTTGCAACGAGCGGATTCCGTTCGCGCTCGCCAGGGCTGCGCGCACCGTTGTCATGATCGGAATCCGTTTCGCGAGAGAGGCATTGCGAATGCGCACTTCGTCCTCGCGCGGAATTTTTCCACTCGGGGTGTTGATGATGAAATTGATGTCGCCGTTTTTTACCCGATCGAGAACGTTCGGGCGGCCCTCCCGCAGCTTGAAAACTTTCCTCACTGGAATTTTCGCCGCTGCCAACATCTCAAATGTTCCGGCCGTGGCAATGATTCCGAACCCGAGCTTCACAAATTCACGCACGACCGGCACAACAGCCTCCTTGTCGGCGTCCTTCACACTGACGAAGACGTTTCCGCTGATGGGCAAGGGCGGCGAGGCGGCCATCTGTGATTTTGCATAGGCGAGGCCAAGATCGACATCTATCCCCATTACTTCGCCGGTCGATTTCATTTCGGGGCCGAGCGAAATATCGATGCCCTCGTAACGTAGAAACGGGAAGACTGCTTCCTTCACTGAATAATGCTTCGGCACGATTTCCCTGGTAAATCCGAGCTCACGCAAGGACTTTCCGGTCATAACCTTTGCCGCGAGCTTCGCCAGCGGGACGCCGATCGCCTTGCTTACGAACGGAACGGTGCGGGATGCGCGCGGATTAACTTCAAGAACGTAAACGTCGTGGCCTTTCACGGCGAATTGTACATTCATCAGGCCGCGCACATCCAATTCGCGAGCCATTGCTTTTGTTGCTGCGGAAATCTCATCGAGTATTTTTTGCGGCAATGAGAACGTCGGGATCACACAGGCACTGTCGCCGCTGTGAATGCCGGCTTCCTCGATGTGCTCCATAATTGCGCCGATCACGATGGTCTCGCCGTCCGAAATGCAATCGACATCAATCTCGATCGCATCTTCGAGAAAACGGTCAACGAGTACCGGCCGGTCCGGTGTCACCTCGATCGCACTAGTCATGTAACGCCGAAGATCTTCCTCGTTGTAGACAAGCTCCATGGCGCGCCCGCCGAGCACGAATGAAGGCCGCACCAGAACCGGATAACCAATTTTGTTCGCAATTGCGGCCGCTTCGTCGGTAGTCACGGCCGAGCCGCTCGGGGTCTGGCGCAAGCCCAGTTTATCGAGCATCGCCGCGAATAATTGTCGATCTTCCGCAGTCTCGATGCTTTCCGGTTGTGTCCCGAGGATCGGGACGCCGGCCGCCTTTAATCCATTCGCGAGATTAAGTGGGGTTTGACCGCCGAACTGGACGAACACGCCTTCCGGTTTTTCCTGATCGTAAATATTGAGCACGTCTTCGAGGGTGAGCGGCTCGAAATAAAGTTTGTCGCTTGTGTCGTAATCAGTCGAAACCGTTTCCGGATTCGAGTTGACCATGATTGTTTCAAACTCGAGCTCGCGCAGCGCGAAGGCCGCGTGCACGCAGCAGTAATCGAACTCGATTCCCTGTCCGATCCGGTTCGGCCCGCCGCCCAGGATCATGATCTTACGTTTGCCACTCTCTCGCCGCTCATTCTCATCGCCGTAGGTCGAATAGTAATAAGGGGTGTAGGCTTCGAATTCCGCCGCGCATGTATCGACGAGGCGATAAGTCGGAAGAATGCCAGAGGATTTTCGTCGCGCCCGAATGGTTTCCTCCGAGGAACCACATGCGATAGCGAGTTGCCGATCCGAAAACCCAAGCTTCTTTGCGCGGAGAAGCTCAGGCATCCTGCCT
>CATPAV010000074.1 GCA_955652245.1 uncultured Candidatus Udaeobacter sp.
GACGGCGCAGCACACGGCAGCAATCCTTACCACATTTAACGAATGCGACATGAGCGCCGTGCAGGAATTGCGCGGCAAAGCGCAAGAAGAGTTCACGAAAAAGAACGGCGTGAAACTGGGTTTGATGTCGTTTTTTATTAAGGCCTGTGTGGAAGCGCTCAAAGCCGTGTCCGTGGTCAACGGCCGCATTGAGGACGACGATTTTATCCAAAACAACTTCTACGATATCGGAGTGGCAGTCGGCACCGAGCGCGGACTGGTTGTGCCGGTGCTGCGTGATGCGGATAAGAAAAGTTTTGCCGAACTCGAACAAGCCATTGCTGATTTCGCGGCAAGAGCGCGCGAAGGCAAACTGAAAATCGAAGATCTGCAGGGCGGCACATTTACTATCACAAATGGCGGAGTGTACGGATCGCTCTTCGCCACGCCGATCTTAAATCCGCCGCAGAGCGGCATTCTCGGCATGCACAAGATCATGCCGCGGCCGGTCGCGGTGGATGGAAAGGTGGAAGTTCGCCCGATGATGTATCTGGCGCTCAGCTACGATCATCGCGCCATCGATGGGAAAGAAGCAGTCACTTTCCTCGTCAAAGTGAAGGAATGCATCGAAGACCCGAAGAAACTGCCGCTGGATTTTTGACGGAATGGGTTATGGAAAAATTTGATGTCGTTATCATTGGCTCTGGTCCCGGCGGATACATCGCTGCGATCCGTGCGGGCCAGCTTGGACTGAAGACTGCCCTCGTCGAAAAAGACAAAGAACTAGGCGGCACTTGCCTGAACGTCGGCTGTATCCCCAGCAAAGCGCTTCTGACTTCGAGCGATCATTTCGTGTTCGTGAAAAAAGAGGCGGCCAAGCATGGCATCGTCATCGACGGCGCGCGTGTCGATCTCGCCAAGATGCAGGAGCGCAAAGACAGAGTTGTGAAGACATTCAACAGCGGTGTGCGCACGCTGATGAAAACGAACAAGGTCACTACCTTCGCAGGCTTGGCCACAATCACCGCGCCCGGGAAAGTTTCCATTAAATCCTCCAGTGGCGAGACACAGGAGATCGAAACGAAAAATATCGTCATCGCTACCGGCAGCGCACCGGTGGAACTGCCGTTCGCGAAATTTGACGGCAAAACAATCGTCAGCAGCACCGAAGCGCTGGAGTTCACGGAAGCTCCAAAGAAACTCGTTGTCATTGGTGCAGGCGCGGTAGGGCTGGAACTGGGCTCCGTTTGGAACCGGCTTGGTTCCGAAGTCACGATGCTGGAGTTTCTGCCGCGCATCGCTCTCGGGTTCGATCTTGAGCTGTCGAACCTGCTTCAACGTTTGCTTACCGCTCAAGGCATGACGTTCCACCTGGATGCGAAAGTTAGCGTGGTGACAGTCGAGGGTGGCCGCGCGATCGTGGCTGCGACCAAAGGCGGCGAAGAACTGAAATTCGATGCCGACAAAGTTCTCGTCTCAGTTGGGCGTCGCCCGTTCTCGGACGGCTTGGGCGCAGAAAAAGTCGGCGTGGAGTTCGACGAAAAGAAGCGCATCAAGGTGGACAAACATTTCCGTACAAATGTGGAAGGGATTTACGCCATTGGCGATGTGATCGCCGGACCGATGCTGGCGCACAAAGCCGAAGACGAAGGAATTGCTTGTATCGAAATCATCGCCGGCAATGCCGGTCACGTGAACTACGACGCCATCGCCGGGATCATTTATACGAATCCCGAGCTCGCCGGCGTTGGTCTTACTGAAGACCGGGCGAAAGAGCAGGGGATCGATGTGCGCATCGGCAAATTTCCGTTCCGCGCCAACAGCCGCGCGCTTTGCAGTGATGACGTGGAAGGAATGGTCAAGTTTGTCGCCGATGCAAAAACCGATCGCATTCTCGGTGCTCACATTTTACATCACTTTGCGTCGGAGTTAATCGCTGAAGCCGTTTCGGTGATTGAGTTTGGCGGCAGCTCCGAAGATATCGGACGCACCTGCCATTCCCACCCCACGTTGAGCGAAGCAGTCAGGGAGGCGGCGCTCAACGTCGAGAAACGCGCGCTGCACATCATGAATCGCTGAGTCGTTAGTCAGAACGTGTAGTCGCGGCTTCGCGCCGGCGAATCACGAATAGCGTTACCAGAGACGAAACCGCGCAAATGACTGCGCCGAACCCGAGCGCAAAAGGCGTGCCTAACCAATGTGCAACCGCGCCGGCTTCAAGGCTGCCGAGCGGAATCATCGCGCCGAACACGAGGGACCACACGCCCATGACGCGGCCGCGCATTTCATCCGAGACGATCGTTTGCAGCACCGTATTTGATGTCGAGAAAAACAGCAGCATGCCGAATCCGGCGAAGGTGAGAAAGACGAGCGCGAGATAGAAATTTCGCGTCAGCGAAAACGCGAGCAACGCGATAGAAAACAACCAGATTCCAACGAGGGCTAATCTTCGTGGCGTGAACAGATGTCCGTAGGTCGCGACGACAAGCGCTCCGATGAAAGCGCCGGCTCCGCTTGCTGACATCAACAGGCCGTAGCCGTTTGCGCCGCGGCCAAGCACGTCGCGCGCAAAGGCCGGCATTAGTACTGCATACGACCAGCCAAAGACGCCCACTGCGAGAAATAGCAGCAGAATCGTGCGCACGCGCTGATGTTTCATTGAGTAGACGATGCCGTTCCAGGCGTGCTCGCCCGGAGACATGACGTGCGCCGGGCGCTCGAAGGGCGGCAACCGCATCATTAACAGGCCGGCGATCACCGCGACAAAGGTCACACCGTTCAGGAAAAAACACATCGTCACGCCAACTGCGCCAATCATCAAACCGGCGATTGATGGACCGACAACGCGCGCGCCGTTTACAATCGAACTGTTGAGCGAGATCGCATTGAGCAAATCTTCGCGGCTTGTCATCTCGACCGTGAACGCCTGGCGCGCAGGCATGTCGAAGCCCATAGCCACGCCGTTGAGCGCAGCGACAATGATGATAAACAAAGGCGTCGCGAATCCGGCCCAGGCGCCGGCTGCGAGCAAGAAAGCGCAAATCATTTGCGCAGTCTGCGTCGCGACGATGATCGAGCGCTTAGGATAAAGATCGGCCAGCGATCCGCCCCAGATCGAGAACAACATCATCGGCGCGGATCCCACGGCGGCGACAACGCCAAGCAGTAATCTCGAATTCGTGATCTGATACACGAACCAGCTCATCGCCGTCTGTTGCATCCATGTGCCGATGAGCGAGACGAGCTGGCCCCAGAAGAAGAGGCGATAATTGCGATGCCGCAGGGCGCGGAACGTGTGCCGCCAGGTGATTCCGCCCACCGGCATACGGCGCGGTCGGCCGCTGATATCTTCTGGTACGCGTGCTGTTTCTGTGACTGGCATCTGCTTCGGATTCGCTCAGAGCGCGTGCTCCGGGTGGAAACGCGAACGCAGGACAGTTCCCTTGTTTGCGGTTGTGTTCAACCTCCGCCGCGACCGATGATTAATGTTTTTTCGCGCTGGCTCGAATGCCGGCGTCTTCTTGTGCGCGCGGCTTTCTTTGCAGCGGCGGAACGCGACCGCGCGGACCGTCGTCGCGCTGCTGAGCGCGCTTGTCTGGAAAGCGCTTGGTGGGACGCAGCGGAACGGCGCTCGCGTTTCAACGCCCCTCTGGTCGCGCGGGACCGTGTGCGTGAAGGTTTTTTGCGTCCGCCGCCCCGGCCCTTTGTCAAGTCGCGCTCGGCTTGACGTTTTCGCTGTGGAATTGGCCCTTGGATGTAAGAAATGGCATGAGGACATGCTAAATTCCAATTGTGGAGAACACTGCCGCCATCTTGTTACGCAAACGCAAATTTAGCGACACCAGTCTCATCGTCTCATGGTGCACCGAATCGCTCGGTTGCATTCAAACCGTGGCGAGGGGGGCACGCCGGGCGAAAACTCCGTTCGCTGGCAGGTTAGATTTGTTCTTTGAAACGGAAATTCAGATCGCCCGCAGCCGCAAATCGGATTTACATACGCTGACGGAAGTCGTGCTGAAAAACCCGTTCAGCGGCATTCGTCAAAATTATTTGCGAACGCAAACGGCAGCTTATTTTGTGGAGCTGATCGAGATCTGTACGGAACGGGATCATCGGGAGCCACAATTGTTTGCATTATTGCGGCGTGCTTTTGGTTATCTTGACGCAAATGATTCGAATCTGCGTGCAATTACACACTTCGAAACCGAACTGGCGCAAATTACGGGCGTGCACGATGCGAAAATTTTGAAAAACGATCCGGCCTTTGCGCTGGGCAACTTGTTTGGGAGGTTACCGTTGTCGCGGACGCCGCTGTTGAAGACATTGGCCGCAAATAGAAACACAAAATCGTGAAAGGAAATTCGATGAGAATTCAACTTGTTATCAGCTTCGTTTTGCTGGCTGCGCTCAGCTCAGCCGCGCTCGCCAGCGAAACGTATAGGTTTGACCAATCGCGCTCCACCATCGGTTTCACCGTTCGCCAATTTCTCGGGACAACTCATGGCAAGTTCACGAAATTCGATGGAAAGATCGACATCGACCGGGAGCATCCCGAGAAATCTTCAGTGACGGCAAAAATCGACGTTCGAAGCATCGACACCGGAATCGTGAAACGCGACAACCATTTGCGCAGCCCGGAATTTTTTAACATCGCAGAGTTTCCTGAAATGACATTCAAAAGCCGCAGCGTAAGACAAACCGGTCAGCAAAGCGGCGATATCCTTGGCGATCTTACAATGCACGGCATCGCGAAACCGATCACATTGCATGTGAAGCTATTGAGCCCGATCTCAGGCGATAGGAAGGAAACGCGCTGGGCGGTGACAACCGAGCCGCTCAAGCGCAGCGATTTCAAGTTAATGTTCAGCCAGGGCGCGGAAGCGATTTCGGGAATCAGTCAGACAGTCGCAGTTAACATCGAGATCGAAGACTCGCGCGTGCAGTAACATGCTTATCTTCGTGCTGACGTGGGTTGGTCTTGGTCTTGGTTGCTGGTGCGTCTGTTTTTGGTGGATGCACCGGATCTCCTCGCGCCAGGATGCGATGTTGAAAGAACTGCATGAAATGACGACGCGCATCGAACAGCTGTCGCAGGCCGAGCATGATTTGATCCGCGACGTGCACCCCAAGTCGGCGAGATTAAAGAACACATGGAGCATGTCGCGGAAGCCGTACCGCTCGGGGGTTCCGATCCACCGCAACCAGCACCTTGATTGATCGGAAGTGTGCGCGAAGATCGACATCTTCTTTTGCGGAAATCTCGCGCGCTGATGGAAATTACGTCTGTTGGAGATTCTGCGCTCATCGTGCGCGTTCGTAATCGGTTCGAAGACGCGCCCAAGGAAACGTTAAAGGAGGTCTTAGACGTGTTTCGACGACTCGAGAACGCGCGCATCCCAGGCGTGATCGAACTCGCGCCGGCATATACAACAGTCGCGGTCTTCTTTGATTCGGTTCGCGTGATCAACGCCACGGTCGAACCCAATCGTGCAAGTGAATGCCTTACGCAAAAAATTCGCGACGCGCTGGCCCGTGGCAAGCGCAAACAAAACAGGCAAGCCGCTGGACCCGCAATCGAAATTCCTGTTTGTTACGATCCGGAGTTCGCTCTCGATCTTGACCACGTTGCGGACCATGCGCGGATATCGCCAAATGAGGTCGTCGATCTTCACAGCACGGCTCACTATCTCGTGAATTGCATCGGATTCACACCCGGCTTTCCTTATCTCACCGGTCTGCCGAAAAAATTGACGACACCGCGCTGTGCGCCGCCGCGGAAAGAAATTCCTGCCGGATCGGTCGCGATCGGTGGCACGCAAGCCGGTATTTATCCCCAAGTGTCTCCCGGCGGTTGGAATGTAATCGGCCGTACACCATTGCGATTATTTGATGCGCAAAAAGATCCTCCGGTGCTTCTGCGTGCAGGCGATCGCGTGCGCTTCCGCGCAATCACACGCGAAGAATTTGAGGCGCTAAAGACATGAACCTCATTGTCACGCGTGAGGGATTCCAGACAACTATTCAAGACCTTGGCCGAATCGGCTTTCGACAATTTGGCGTTTCCAGCGGGGGCGCGCTCGATCTTCACGCGTTGCGAATCGCAAATTTACTGACTGGTAATGCCGAGAGCGCCGCGGGGTTAGAGTTCACACAAGGAAATATTCGTTTGCGCTTCGAAGATGAGCGCATCCTTAGCTGGTGCGGCGGCGATTACGAAGTTTGTGTTGCATCGCACTTAATTCCGCCGGGACATTCCGCACTGGTCTTGTCAGAAGACGAATTATCAATTTCTGGTCCTCGGCAGGGTTGGCGTGGCTGGCTCGCGGTTTCTGGCGGCATTGCAGTGCCGCCCGTTCTCGGTAGTCGCTCTACGGATTTACGCGCGAATTTTGGTGGACTGGAGGGTCGCGCATTGCGCGATGGCGACGAGCTTCTGCTCGGAGAACAATCGGATTTTGCGCGATCGCTTATCGATCTTTTAAACGAACGACGGGTTTCTTCGTGGAGTTCGCCAGCTGAATGGTCAAGCACTGCGAAGACGAAGTCGGTCCTGCGCGTTATTCGCGGCTGCGACTGGGACCACTTCAACGCTTCAACGCATCACGCTTTAACCAGCGAGACTTTCGCTGTCTCGCCGGATTCAGATCGCATGGGCGTACGATTCAATGGTCCCGAGCTGCACCGAAACGACGATGTTGATCTTGTCTCCGAAGCGGTTGCGCCCGGCACGGTTCAGGTCCCGCCCGGTGGCCAGCCTATCCTGCTTCTCGGCGATTGCCAAACCATCGGCGGATATCCAAAAATCGCTCACGTGATCACGGTTGATCTTTCGATTGCCGCGCAACTTCGCCCCGAAGAGACGGTCCAGTTTCAGGAAATTTCATTGCCCGAAGCGCATCGCCTGCTTTTTGAGCGCGAACAAGAACTGGAGCGCTTTCGAATCGGACTGAGCTTACGGAACGAATGAACTTAACCATCGATCTTAATGCCGACCTCGGTGAGGGCGCAGGACATGATGAAGAGCTGCTGACGCTCGTTACATCCGCAAATATTGCCTGCGGTTTTCATGCCGGAGACGCGGATACGATGCGCGAATGTATTTCAGCGGCGCGCGATCATGGAGTCGCGATCGGAGCGCATCCAAGTCTTTTCGACCGGGAGAATTTTGGCCGAAAAGAATTCCTGGTTACGCCGGATCAAGTTTTTGAGGCGGTGACTTATCAGCTTGGTATTTTTCAGGCAATCACCTCAGACCTCGGTGTACGGCCAAATCACGCCAAGCCACATGGCGCGCTTTATAACATGGCGACGCGAGACGAGAAGATTGCAAAGCAGATTGCGCGCGCAATTCTTGCGGTTGATTCATCGCTGATTCTGTTTGCGCCGGATAACAGCGCGCTCGCACAGGCAGGCCGGGCGGTGAAATTGCACGTGGCTTGCGAAGTCTTTGCAGACCGCAATTATCTAAGCGATGCCTCACTCGTTCCAAGAAGTCGGCCGGACGCCTTGCTGCACGATCCGGAAGAAGCAGCGGCGCGCGTGCTGCGAATGTTGCGCGAAGGGAAAGTACGATCAGTCGATGGAGTAGATGTCGGAGTACGGGCAGAAACAGTTTGCGTGCATGGCGATACACCGGGAGCGGTGGAATTTGCGCGGACATTGCGTTCGCAGTTGGAAGTGTCCGGAGTCGTGATTCGCGCTCCGAGGTTTTTTGATGACTGCAAAAATCGAAAATCATAAATTAGTACGCGCCCTCGGACCGGTCGACGCCACGATGATCGTGATGGGTTCGATGATCGGCTCGGGCATTTTCATCACGTCGGCCGAATCAGCTCGGTTGATCGGCGCTCCTGGCTGGTTGCTGTTGGCGTGGGCGGTGGCCGGTTTGATGACGATTACTGGCGCGCTCTGTTGCTCGGAGCTCGCGACTATGATGCCGCGCGCAGGCGGCGTTTACGTTTTTTTGCGCGAAGCCTACGGGCCTTCGATAGGGTTTTTGTACGGCTGGACGCTGTTCCTCGTGATTCAAACGGGGACCATCGCGGCGGTGGCAATCGCTTTTGCGAAATTTCTTGGCGTCTTCCTTCCGGCGATTGCGTCGGATCATTATTTGATCGCACGGGTCCGTATTTTCGGCGGATATGCTGTCAGTCTTTCCACCGAGCAATTTATCGCGGTACTCCTGATTTTTCTGCTGACGTGGATAAACACGCGTGGACTGGAGGTAGGCAAACTCGTCCAGAATACTTTTACGTTCGCGAAAACCACGGCGCTTGCAGGCGTTGTCGTGATTGGCTTCTTGTTAGGCTGGAGCACAAATAGCGCAGCGCGTTCATCCGCCTGGTGGGATTCCTGGGCGAACGGTTGGAGCCCTCAGATCGCGCAGCCTGGTTTTGCCCTTACTGGTGGGTTGGCCCTGGCGTTGCTTTTTGGAAAGTCGATGGTCGGCCCGCTCTTCGCGCAGACAGCTTGGACGAACGTGACCTTCGTTGGAAGCGAAGTTCGCGATCCCGGAAGAAATCTGGCGCGCGCCATGCTGTTTGGCTGCGGAATCGTGGTGATTCTGTATCTGCTCGCGAATCTCGCTTACATCGCGGTGTTGCCGTTTTCGGGAATCCAATACGCGCCACAAAACCGCGTCGCGGTTGCGATGATGAACGCACTTTTCGGACACGCCGGCGCGATGTGCATGGCGGCCGCGATTATGATTTCGACGTTCGGCTGCGACAACGGACTCATCCTGTCCGGCGCGCGCGTTTATTTTGCGATGGCATGCGATCGCTTGTTTTTCGAAAAAATTGGGACGACGAATCGCTATCATGTCCCAGCGGCAGCATTGGTCGCGCAGGGAATCTGGACAGCTTTTTTAACCTTGCCACGAACGGTGACCACAAATCCTCGAACTGGATCGGTCACTTACGGAAACGTTTACACGCAGTTGCTCGAATACATTATCTCGGCCGATCTGCTCTTTTACCTTCTGCTCGTCGCGGCGGTGATCGTATTGCGCCGCAAAGAACCACAAGCCGAACGGCCTTACCGAACCTGGGGTTATCCGATCGTACCGATCGTGTCGATCGTCCTGGCCGGTTTGGTTATTGTCGATCTTGCCTGGCTCGCGCCGGCCACTTCTGGAATTGGAATTTTGATCGTGCTGACTGGCGTGCCGGTTTACTTTTTCTGGCGAAGGGTCAGCGGTTGATTTTTGTGCGCAGCCGTTGAGCGGATGAATCCGGTTTAGGCTCGGCGCGCGAAACATTTGGCATGCCTGCAAGATCAAAGAAACAGCAAATGGCGGCTGGGGCGGCGCTTGCGGCGAAGCGCGGGAAACGTTCGACGTCATCTCTCAAAGGTCCGTCGAGGCAAATGGCGAAATCGATGAGCGAAAAACAATTGCGCGAATTCGCGAAAACCAAACGCAAAAAATTACCGGCGAAAAAACGTAAGCGCTAACCGCGGATTGTTCATAATCGTCGATCGGAGTCGAGCGTCCGTTCTATATTGGGCGATGGTGCCGACTGCATATCACGGAGTTTTTGAATCTGTGCGTTTGAGGCGTAAACCGTCAGCCATTGCACCGTAACCAGCGGAATATTCGACGAGATCCGCGCCTTTTTTTCAGACGACCTTTTTGAAATGGCCCGAGCTGTGCTGGGCAGTCGTCCGTATTACGCGAAGTCTTGAAATCCTTTGCTTACACAAAGGTCAACGATGCTCAGGAAAAGCGCTAGGCTCGGAGCCTCTTGAATAGCGGGGACGACCTCTTATTTAATCGTTGTCCGACGTGTAAAGAAGCGCGTCGTAGATCCGGACGATCACCTCGTTCCAGAAGCGCTCTCAGAATCTCGCTGCATTATCTCCATCACCTGTTTCAAAGGCTCCACGCTCACTTTGCTGGTCCCTGTAAAGGGGTGGTCAAGAATATATATCAAAACTAAAATTAACGTTATGGTTACCGTCAGCGCGGCTGTCATGAGGTACTGTGCCCTGATGTTCTTCACACCGAGGAAGTACGTGTACGAGACTGTGATCAGCCCACCGATCAGCAAGACGACCCAGATAACTGAGGGGATTGTATTATTACCGGCAAACACCCGTAGCCTGCGATATTCGGCCAGTTTATTTAAGCATCTTAATGATTCGGCGTACAACTCTCTGTTGGGAATCGATTTGTCATCCATCTGATAGAACACTGTTATAAGCGTTGCCATCGCTCTGCTCGAGTGCAGGCTTACCTCGCCCTGTGACATTCTTTTCAGCTCATCATTATAAACCGAAGCGGTATAATCCATTAACCCCTGTTGTACTATTTTACTCGCAGGGGCGGGGAATGCTTTCGCGCTGTGAAAAATATCATCGACCTCGTTGGCTTCCATCTGCAGGTTTTTTGTGGCGTCGTCGTATCCACTCCACGTAACAAATACGACAAACGCGACAACCACTCCGTAAAGCAGGCCGAACGCATTGAAGATGATGGCCGCCACTTCATGGTTCTCTTTCAAGACCTCCGCCGGATATTTCTTTCGCACAAAACGAAGTCCGGCTAGCGCGACTGCGGTGGTGAGAGCCGAGACAGTCAAAAATGAAAACACTATCGGTAAATTAAGTAGAAATTGCATAAGCCCTTAACTGTTTTTCGAGAAAATCCCGCCGAGTTGGCAAGATAAAAGAAGCTAAGGTCGACGGCAAAATATTCCGCGCCGAGCTTTGGCTCTCTGTTGCGGGCATTCAATAAATCGATCTATGCGTGCGCGGCCAACGCGCGGAACACGCGCAATTCGCCGATATCGTATTTGCCGCCGAGCAGCGCATTAACATCTCCGAAATTTCCGTTGATTGTCTGCCGGAACGCCCCCGCAATTTCCTCCTGCTGAGCCGCCGTAAAGAATCGATCTCGCGCGAGTGGTTCGCCGCGCTCGATCGCGGCGACGAGGTGTCCATAAATCGTGCTGCACACGAACCCGCGCGCGCGAGAGATTTCATCGACAGATTCGCCGTTCCGAAAGCGCCGGAGGGTCTGCGATTGGCTGTCGTTTAGTCCAGAGCGACACAGCTTTGGCCGCAGGGCACCCGTAACCGTCTGGCGCGGATTCGTCGCGAGATAATGAATGATTTCAGCGAGGAACGGTTTCGCGAAATCCTTTAGCTTCTGCTCCCCAACGCCGGGGATTTGCCGGAACTCGCTCGCAGTGATCGGATAAGCGCGCGCCATTTCACGGAGCGATACATCGGAGAAGATCACATACGCAGGCACATCGCGTTCGTCGGCCAGTTTCCGGCGCACGCTACGCAAACGCTCGAACAACGCTTCATCGCATTCGATTTCGCCGGCGCCGCCTTTGGTGCGCTGTTCTGAAATGTCGATCTGCTTTGTGAGCGTGATGGGTGTCCGCTCTCGCAAAGTATCCAGACCGTTTCTCGTTAGTTTCAACGTCGCGAATTTGCCGGGCGCGCATTCAATGAGACCCAGTCGCAACAACTCGCGTCCGATCGCCTGCCAGGCATTGCGTTTCAATTCGCGTCCGATCCCATAAGTTGAAAGTTGATTGTGCCTTCGTTGCCGGATCGCTTGCGTGTCGGCACCGGTTAGTACCTCGACGACATGATTTAAGCCGAATCCGAATCCGCTTTTTGCACAGATCCGGTGGACGCAGGAGAGGAATTTTTGCGCAGGTATTGTACCGTCAAATGTTTCGCGCGGAGTGAGACAGTTATCGCAGCCGTTGCACGACGGTTGATCGTATTCTTCGCCGAAATAACGCAACAACATCGCGCGCCGGCATTCGCGGGTCTCGGCGTAATGCACCATTTGCCGGAGCTGCTCGCGCGCGATGCGTTGCTCGTTCTCGCTCTTCTCATTGATGAAATGCGTTTGCTTCACCACATCACTCGCGTTGAAAAGCAGCGCGCATTCGCTCGGCAATCCATCTCGCCCGGCGCGGCCCGTTTCCTGATAATAGCTTTCGATGTTCTTCGGCAGATCGTGATGAACGACGAAACGCACGTTCGGTTTATTGATTCCCATCCCGAAAGCGATCGTCGCCGTGATCACCCGGACGTCATCTCGCAGGAACAGCTCTTGATTTTGGGTGCGTTCCCTGGCCGTGAGACCGGCGTGATATGGTTTTGCTTTGATGCTATTCGCGCTCAGTTTCGCTGCGAGTGAGTCGGCCGTTTTTCTGCTCGCGCAATAAACGATACCGCTCTCGTTAGGCCGACCAGTAATGAATGCGAGCAGTTGTTCGTACGGTGCCGATTTCGGAACGACGCGATAAGTAAGATTCGGTCGATTAAAGCTGGCGACATAACAGCGCGGATCGCGCAGATCGAGCTGCTTGAGGATGTCCGCGCGCACCCGCTCGGTTGCAGTCGCAGTGAGTGCCATAATTGGCACATCCGGCAAATGTCTCCGCAACTTTTTCAATTCGCGATATTCCGGGCGAAAATCGTGACCCCATTCACTGATGCAATGCGCCTCGTCGATTGCGATCTGCGTAATGTTCCAGTTCAGCGCCCGTTCCAGAAAGGTGTCGAGCATCAAGCGTTCCGGCGCGACGTAAAGCAGCTGGTACTCGCCACGATGAAGTCGGCGCAGTCGCGCGACCGCTTCATCTCGATCTAACGCTGAGTTTAAGAACGTGGTCGCGATCCCGCTCGTTTGCAACGCATCGACCTGGTCTTTCATCAACGAAATCAAAGGCGACACAACGATTGTCAGCCCCTCGCGGAGGAGTGCCGGCAATTGAAAGCAAAGTGACTTCCCGCCGCCCGTCGGCATTAACGCAAAAACATCGCGCCCCGCCAACGCGTCAGTGACAATTTCCTTTTGCAACGGACGAAACTCGGAGTAGCCGAAATGTTTTTTGAGCGCGCCGGGCAGATCCATTGGCAGAGTTCTAAATCGCCTTCGCCAGCCGGGATAGTAAAATCATCCGTGCACAAAGCTTGCGTATTCGGCGATGCAACAGCACGCTCGCTGGACATAATGAAACCAATTCCGATTGCAATAGTTCTCCTTCTACTCGGGCCGACAGCGTGGGCGCAAAATTACCCGGGCGGCATCGTCTACGGCCCGAAAGCAGCCTTCAACATTGCTGCTCCCGAGGGCTGGGTCTTGGACAATAAGGCCGGGGCTGATCAAGGGTTGCCCCTGTGTTCTTTATCCCAAAGGTTCATCGTGGGCGGGCGCGAAGACGATCATGTATGCCAAAATCGCCAGCAACCCAATTTGAAGACGTGAACGCATTCGTCGCGATGGCGATCAAGGAAATGAAAGATCGACATGGTACACCGAAAGAGAAGATCGCTTCCGGAAAAACGCGAGACGGCCACGACTACTTCATTAATGAATATCCGGCGACCAAGACCTATTCCCAATGGGAGCGAGTCGCCTACGTCCAATTGCCGCGCGCCGTTGCTTATATCGTCCTCTCATCGAGAGATGAGCCGAGCTATCGCAAATATTCACCGGCACTGACTGAGGTGCTGAAATCCTTTGCGTATCTCGAGCCGAAAGCCGATCGCGATCAGCATTAACTCCGGCGCTCTTGAATCGCCGCCAAATATCCGTGATTACTTCAGCGGCTTTGCGCCGAGAATCCCTAGAATCTTGACAAGGCTAGCGTATTTTCATATCAGGCTGCTCTCGCCGTCTGCATTTCGTTAGCCGAAGGGCGGTTCCCAATCATGGCTGAATTTTCTGTCAATCCGACACGTTTTGACCCGTATAAGAACTTCAAATTCCGGATCAAATGGGATGGTCGCTATGTCGCTGGTATCAGCAAGATTAGCGGACTGCGGCGCACAACTGAAGTCATTCAGCATCGCGAAGGCGGCGATCCCAGCAGTAGCCGTAAATCGCCCGGGCGCATCGAATACGATCCGATCACGCTTGAGCGCGGCGTTACTCACGACCCGGAATTCGAGAACTGGGCCAACAAAGTCTGGCGCTTGGGCGCTGGTCTGGGCGCGGAAGTTTCGCTAAAAGATTTCCGCAAAGATATCACCCTCGATCTCTACAATGAGGCAGGGCAACTTGTCCTCTCTTACAAAATCTATCGCTGCTGGGTGTCCGAATACCAGATACTGCCGGACCTGGATGCCAATGCGAACGCCATCGCCATCGAGCAGCTTAAATTGGAAAATGAAGGCTGGGAGCGCGACCAATCGGTGACGGAACCGGCCGAGCCGAAGTTTAAGAAACCTTAATTAAGCAGAAATTTCCCGAGCTAGAATCCCTAGAAAGCTTCAATTGTCACCTAACTTCGCCGCTCCTTAATCGACGCGAGAATATCCGCGATGGCTTCGCCGCGTGGTTTCGCGCCGAGATTGCCTTTGCCGTGGACGCGGACACTGACGGCGTCGGCTTCCATGTCGCGTTTACCGATGACGAACATGGTGTGGACTTTCATTTGCTCGGCGCGCTGGATTTTGCCATTAATATTGTCACTGCTCTTGTCGATCTCCGCACGAACTTGATGTGCGCGGAGCTCGTTTAAGATCGACGTCGAATAATCGAGGACCTTTGAGTCATCGCCGATCGGAAGGATGCGCACCTGCTCGGGCGCAAGCCAGAGCGGGAAGTTGCCGGCGTAATGTTCGATCAGGAATCCGATGAACCGCTCGTGCGTGCCGAGCGGCGCGCGATGAATGCAGAGCGGAATTTTTTCGGTGTTGTCGCGATCTTTATAAACGAGATTGAATCGGCGCGGCTGCGCGAAATCGACTTGGTTGGTCGCTATCGAAAACTCGCGGCCGATGGCGCTCCAGGCTTGCACGTCGATCTTCGGTCCGTAAAACGCGGCTTCGTTCGGCACTTCGACATAATTGATGCCAGAATTTTTCAACACGTTTCGAGTCATTATTTCGGTTTGCTTCCAAAGCTCCGGTTCATCGACAAATTTCGCGCCGATCCCGCTGAGGCGGGACGGATCATGCGTTGAGAAACGCATCAGATATCTCTCGATCCCGAAGAGCTTGAAATATTTCAGATACATCTCGTTCACGGCGTTGAACTCCGCTTCGAACTGCTCGGGCGTGCAGTAGATGTGCGCATCGTTCATCTGCATCGAGCGCACCCGCATGAGCCCGAACAACTCGCCGCTCTGCTCGTAGCGATAACACGTCCCGTATTCCGCCAGCCGCAACGGCAGATCACGATAACTGCGCGGCACCGTCGCAAACAACTTGTGATGATGCGGACAGTTCATCGCCTTGAGGTAGTAGCGCTGTCCGAGTGCATCGACCCGGCCTTTCAACTCGAACAACATCTTCTTGCCTTCGTCTTGAAACGCCAAGTCCTCGTCAGTGGGCTCGCCTTCTGGCTCATATCCGAGGTAATGACTGCGCTTTTCCATTAGCTCCGCGGTTAACCGATCCCGCTCACGTCTGTCTTCCTCTTCGAGAAGCTCCATGGGCGGAAACATCGAGTCGGCGTAGTAGGGCAGGTGACCGCTTTTCTTGTACAGACTTTCGCGCGCAATGTGCGGTGAGCGGACGCGTTGATAACCGGCGGCGAACTCGGTTTCTTTCGCCAGGTTTTCTAATTCATCTGCAATTGCTGCGCCGCGCGGCAAAAACATTGGAAGACCCGGACCGACGTCGTCGTCAAAAACAAACAGCTCGAGTTCGCGACCGAGCTTGCGGTGATCGCGTTTCTTCGCTTCCTCGAGCATCGCAAAGTACTCATCGAGTTCCTTTTTGGTTTTGAACGCGGTGCCGTACACGCGCTGTAACTGCGGATTCTTTTCGTCGCTTTTGTAGTAAGCGCTCGCCACGCTGGTAAGTTTAAATGCGCCGACGTTGCTCGTGCGC
The DNA here is from genome assembly GCA_955652245.1 of uncultured Candidatus Udaeobacter sp. Lineage (GTDB taxonomy): Bacteria > Verrucomicrobiota > Verrucomicrobiia > Chthoniobacterales > UBA10450 > Udaeobacter. Next base: position 15,793 of record CATPAV010000074.1, read on the forward strand.
ATGACGTGCGGTCCGGCACAAAGATCGATAAAGTCACCGCTGCGATAGAGCGAGATTTTCTCGTCAGGCGGAATGTTTTCGATGATGTCGATCTTATATTTGCTCGGCTGATCGCGATCGCTCAACGCAGCGAGCCGCCCTTTCTTGCCGAGTTCGAGCGCTTCATCGCGCGAAACTTCCATCCGCTCGAAGGGATGGTTCGCTTTGATCTCCTTTTTCATTTCAGTTTCGATTTTCTCGAAATCGTCGGGCGAAATACGGTGCGGAAGATCGACATCGTAATAAAAACCGTTTTCGACCGGCGGCCCGGCCGCGAACTGCGCTTCCGGCCAAATTTTCAGGATCGCCGTGGCAAGAACGTGTGACGCCGAATGACGCAGCCGCTCGATGTCGGTCATCGCGGTGCGTTGCTCCAGATTTTTGCGTTCGTCAGACATAATTGAAGGCCGGTGAAATTAACCATGAAGGGCACGAAGGACACGAAGAATTTGCTGTAGCCGCTTCGCTATGCGAAGCGCGACGCCGGGGGTGACAATCACGCATGTATTGCGTCGCGCAGAACGCGACGGCTATAGCTTTCGCGTTGCCTACGTGCGATATATTTTTTGCCGTGAGACGGGTTTCGCAATGGCTGATTCTCGCTGTGCTCGCAGCGAGCGGTTGCGGTCAGAAGCCTGCGCCGGTTGTCGATCTTGCGAGCGAGCGGCAGCGGATGGTGCAGGAGCAGTTGATGCCGCGCGGCGTTCACGACGAGCGCGTTCTGGCGGCAATGAACAAAGTGCCACGCGAAGAATTTGTTCCCCAAGACTCGCGGGGCGCGAGTTACACCGACCAACCGCTCCCGATCGGCTACGGTCAAACCATTTCGCAACCGTACATCGTTGCCTTCATGACGGAGCAATTGCGACCGTCGAATAGTGATCGCGTCCTTGAAATTGGTACGGGGTCTGGTTATCAGGCGGCGGTTTTAGCGGAACTGGTTGCAGAAGTTTACTCAATTGAAATTATCGAGGCGCTTGCAAGAACCGCCGAGGCAACACTTCAGCGTCTCGATTACAAGAATGTTCACGTGAAAGTTGGCGACGGTTACAAAGGCTGGCCGGAACACGCGCCGTTTGACGCGATCACTGTGACGTGTGCACCCGATCACGTGCCACAACCACTAATCGATCAATTAAAGGAAGGCGGCCGAATGATTATTCCGGTCGGAGGTTTCGGAGGTCAGGAATTATATCTTCTCGAAAAAAAGAACGGCGAGCTACAGCGCCGTGCCGTGTTGCCTGTTCGCTTCGTGCCGATGGCCGGCGAAGCGAGCAGTTCGCGATAAAATCCGCGTTAATCTGTGTAATCCGCGGTTTGCTATTTTATGTCGGCCAGTTTTTTCAGATCGACCCGTTTGACCCATTCCTGCAATTCCTTTGGATCCTGGTTCTGCAATTCGATCTGAAGGAAATAGCGATTGGCGACCATGACCCAGAGAGTGGCATGTTTACTTTCGTTTTCGAACGCTTCGAAACCGGGATTGCCGTCAATCGTGACTGACTTGCTGTAACCTTCGCTGGTTTCGCTATTGTTATTCCAGGCAGCCGTCGTGGCGGTCACGTAATCCGGATTCGCCACTGAATCGAGAATGCTGATCGCCGCACTTGGGGCTTTGTCGCCTTCACCTTTGTGGTAATCACGATGCACGTTGGTAATTCTGAATCCGCCGACATCTTCGGTGGAGCCGTCCGGTTTATCCGCCGTCCAACCTTGCGGTGCGTCCGGCAGAATGGGAAGCAGTTTTGAATAATCGACCACATCGGGCACAAGGATCGGCTCGTTCTGGGCGTAGATGGTGCCGACTGCACAGCTGATGAGCAATGTCAGCGCAAAGAATCTGGCACGTGCGGTAGAGTAAAATTGTTGTCGATGAACGAGAGCGGTTGTTTTCATGCGAGCGCCTTCTCCGCGATTCGGATTACCGTACTCGATTGACTTTGCCGGGGCTGTTTGTCAAGACGCGGTTGCATGACGCGAACGAGCAAGCTCGCGATAACCTTATCGATCTTTGCGGTGGTCGCACGGCTTATTCTAATTGATCAGCCGTATATCGACCACTGGAGCTGGCGACAAAGCGACGTTGCGGCTATCGCCCGAAACTTTTTCGAGCACGGATTTCATTTTGCTTATCCACAGATTGATTGGGC
>CATPAV010000075.1 GCA_955652245.1 uncultured Candidatus Udaeobacter sp.
AAGCGAGACTCTGGAAACCGAATGCTGTCTTGTAGAAATGCGCCGCCTGTTTCGCGTTCCCAACATAAAACTCGATGTAATCAGTGCCTTGGAGCGGCAGAAAATCCTTCTCCGCTACCGGCGCACTTTTTGGAGCCGCAATTGTTGTTGGCATATCTAATCCTCACTTTCTCGAACGCGGCACGAATTTAAATCAACGTCCGCCTCCTAAGTATAAGATCGACAATCGTGCCCCGCAAGGTTGTGGGACTCCGCCATCGATCAGCAACTTGGAATAACCAACGATGTCGATGAACAACACGTGCGCGATCTCCAGCGCGACCTGCTTACTGATCTCGGTGGACATGCGAGTGAACACCCCACGTTCTTCCATCGGCAATTATTCGCATGTCCTCGCCCAGGTCGAGACGAAACACGCCGCTCTCCTTAGTTTTTCTTTGCCTTGAGCGCAGCGCGTACTTTGAGACGCAGCGCATTCAGTCGAATGAATCCGGTGGCATCGCCCTGGTCGTATGCGGATGCGTCGCCTTCCATCGTCGCAAGCTTAGGATCGTAAAGACTTTTTGGACTCTTGCGGCCGACAACTATGATATTGCCTTTGTAAAGCTTTAGTCGCACGACGCCGGTGACGTCGCGCTGCGTTTCGGTGACGAGCGCCTGAAGCGTCTCGCGTTCCGGCGAGAACCAGAAGCCGTTGTAAACAAACTCGCTATATTTCGGGATCAGGCTATCGCGCAGGTGCATGACTTCGCGATCCATCGTGAGGGTTTCCATTTGCCGATGCGCAAAATGGAGAATCGCGCCTCCGGGAGTTTCGTAAACGCCGCGGCTTTTCATTCCGACGAAACGATTCTCGACAATATCGATCCGGCCGATCCCGTGTTTTCCTCCGAGTTTGTTGAGCATTTGCATTACGCCGAGGGGCGAGAGCGATTTGCCGTTCACGGCAATACAATTTCCAGCTTCGAACGTAACATCGACATATTCCGATTTGTTGGGCGCTTCCTCCGGCGCGACGCTCAATTTATACATCCCGCACATTTCTTTTGAGCTGGCATCGAACCAAAGGTCTTCCAATATCCCGCTCTCGTAACTGAGATGGAGAAGATTGCGATCCATCGAATACGGCTTCTCTGTGCTCGCTTCGACAGGAATGTTGTTTTCTTTCGCGAAGGCGATCATTTCCGCACGGCCCGGAAACTGCTTGCGAAAACGTTCTTCGCGCCACGGTGCTATCACTTGCAGCTCTGGCGCGAGTGCGGCGACCGTTAATTCGAAACGAACCTGATCGTTCCCCTTCCCTGTCGCGCCGTGCGCAATCGCGTCGGCCTTTGCCGTGCGCGCAATCTCGACCATTCGCTTGGCGATAAGCGGACGCGCAATGCTGGTGCCGAGAAAGTATTGCCCTTCATAGATCGCGCCGGCCTGAAACATCGGGAAAATGAAATCACGCGTGAATTCTTCACGCAGATCTTCGATGATGCACTTCGCTGCGCCCGTCTTGAGCGCTTTCGCTTCCAAGCCGTCGAGTTCTTCTTCCTGACCAATATCGGCGCAAAACGCGATGATTTTGGCCTGATAATTTTCTTTCAGCCAGCGGAGAATGATAGATGTGTCGAGTCCGCCGGAATATGCGAGGACAATTGTCATTTCATCACACTAAGGACACAAAGGATCACAAGGTTCTTCGACGAATCAAAAAAATCGTTGTGCCCGTTGTGATCGTCGCGCGAGGAATCAAACGTCAATCGCCGAAGGAGATTTCGACGTCACGCGCGGTTTGCACCATCTCGCCGTTGGGCGGAACCAAGCGCAGACGGTTGACGGCCTCGGCAATTGGAACGTGGCGTACCTGATAATTTTGGTAGCTCACCATCGATCCGAAGTGTTTTTCGTTTGCCAGTTGCACGGCTTTAACACCAAAGCGCGTCGCGAGGATTCTATCGAGTGTGGTCGGCGCGCCGCCACGCTGCAAATGGCCGAGCACGCAAGAGCGTGTCTCCTTGCCAGTTCGTTTCGCGATCTCGGTGGCCACGATATCGCCGATGCCTCCAAGGCGAAATTCGCCGTCTTTACTTTCGCGCATGACTTGCTGACCATCCTTGGGCTTTGCGCCTTCTGCCACTACGACCAGCGAGCCGAGATTTCCGGCGGCATCCCGCGCCTTGATCGTGGCCGTGATCATATCGTAGTCAAAGGGGATCTCTGGAATCAAAACAATATCCGCGCCACCGGCGATCCCGCCGTGCAACGCGATCCAGCCGGCATGGCGGCCCATCACTTCCACTACCATGACCCGTTTGTGACTTGTCGCGGTGGTGTGCAATCGATCGAGCGCATCCACCACCGCCGCAACCGCGGAATCAAATCCGAATGTCATGGCCGTGGCTTCCAGATCATTATCAATCGTCTTTGGAACGCCGATGCAATCGATGCCGGCTTCCTGTAACTGAAGCGCCGTGGCCATCGAGCCATCTCCGCCGACAATAATCAGCGACTTGATGTCAAGTTTGTTCAAGATCTCACGACCTTGTGTGATAACCTCCGCTGGAATGATCGTTCGATCGCCCGCGCCCACCTTGGCCACGAAATGGCCGCGATTAGTCGTGCCGATGATGGTGCCTCCAAGCGCCATGATTCCTTCGGTGCTGTTACGATCAAGAACCACATGATCGCCTGGCCGAAGAAGTCCTTCGAATCCGTCACGAAAACCGATCACCTCCCAACCGAGTTTCTCCGCTGCAAGGACAACGCCACGCAAGACTGCATTCAGTCCCGGGCAATCGCCACCGCTGGTCAGAACACCAATCCGTGGCTTCATTTTGGTAATGGCGATTAGAGCAGTTTCTTTGGATCGGCCAAACGCCCGCTGGTGGCCCATTGATCAAAGAGTTGCCAGCCGCGTGCGACAAGTCCAGCGCCTTCGCCGAATCGATTGGTGCTACCGAGCAGCACCACGATCAAATGACGCGGATAGACGGTTATCGCCTTGCCTTGGGTCACGACTTCTGGCTCGCGATTGGCGGAGAGAACTAAACAGTCACCCGCTCGCGTTGTGCGACCAGTTTTAACTCCGTCAATGCCATTTTTCCCGAGAAGCTCGTTGGTATTACGAAGCACGTAATTGAATCGATGCCCACCGCGATCGAATGAGATTTGACGTTCCTTTTGCGACACATGAAAACGAAAACTCGCTTTGTTCATGGCGTAACGCGTCAGACGCGCCATGTCTTCCGCAGTCGAAAACGGCATCGGCCGAACATTGTTGTCAATGCCATGCGGGTTTACAAATCGTGTGCGCTCCATTTTTAGCTGCTTGGCTAGCGCATTCATTTGGGTAACGAACGCGTCGACCGGCGTCATTTTCGAGGCAATCTCAGTGGGCAAGAGCGATCCTAATTGCGCGCCCACGTGGTGCGCCAACGTGTACGCCGCGATGTTGTCTGATTGAACGAGCGCGGCGTAGAGAAGATCACGCAATGTGATCGCGTCCCCCGGCCGAAACCCAATGTTGTTTTCGAGTGTTCCGACAAATGCCTCCGGCGGAATCGTGATTACCTCATTGAGATTGCCCGATTTCCGTTCCGCCCAATCAAGCACGACACTCGCAGTCGCGATTTTTGTTAAGCTCCCAACTTGTAACTTCTTCCTGGGCTCTTGCTCTTCCAGAATGTAGCCCGTCTGCGAATCGACGATGATGAAAGCTTGCGCGGCGGCAGCCGAACGAACAGCGGCTGCGGTTGCAATTAACCCGACACAAATGGTCAGAAATCGGTGTGAAAAGCGCATAAGAGAATCGAACCGCAGCACCTTAAGCAGCGCACTCTGATTGGCAACACATGCCGGCGGAAAAACGTTTACCCTCGCTCTCTCAGGCGATTTTCTGAGGCACCCGCGCGCGGCTCACCAGCATTCGCATTAAAAAATAGATGATGATTGCTGACGGAATGGCAAGAAAAAGCGACCCGATAAACGCAGGCCAAAAGGTGGGCCAAACGACCCGCGAAAACACATGCCAATTTAGATAATCGTGCAGCCCGAATTGCCGGAACCGGACACGACGCGCCGCAGATCGATGCAAGCTCCAGCAGCCCAAGTGGTACTCGGCAATGTAAATCGCAGGCATCGCCCAGATCACTACGTCGTGGAGTGTGACCGCAATGGCAGCAGCGATCTTGTTGCAGCGGCAAACCCATGCCACGGCGATCGACAACAACGTCTTAAGAGGGTAGAGCGGGGTAAAACCGAAAAATATTCCGATGGCCGAACCGAATGCAATGGAGTGCGGCGTGTCCGCGATGGTCATCAGCGTCATGTGGTGCGCGACCAGCCAGTGCTTGAGTCGCGCCAGTAGCCCGGGCAATCGCGACTCGTAAACCGGCTCCGGTACCTGCTGTGATTCGTGCACTTCCGAAGCGTAATCTAAAACAGCTCGGGTGTCTGCGGAGGAACTGACATCAATTGGCCCAGCGCCGCCCGCAACCGCGCGGCTGCGCGGGGCGCATAATCGAGATTGTTGTTGTTGAAAATCACATGCATCTCACTCGCTCTGCCGGCGAGTTTTTTGCTTCGCTCCGCTACTTCAGCGATTTCGTCATCGCTGTAATCATAATCAAAACGAGCAGCCACAGTTTTCCCCGTGAGATAGGCACGAGCATTGCGTCCGTGAAGCCGCAGATACGCCAGACACGGATTTGTAATCTCATCCAAATTTGACGGCATAATGGTGAAATGCTCGGTCGCCGGAGCATCGACATTAACAAAAATCGCGCGATGCCGCTTAAGAAACTCGATGGTCTCTCTGAGTTGATCGCCGATTACCCAGTTGCGATTTCGGAATTCAATCGCCAATTGGTAATCGCGCAGCATGTCGATCAAAAGCTCAAGTTCTTCCAGATTGTGCTTACGGGGTGAAAATGCAGGCGAAAGCTGCAGAAGAAAGGCGCCAAGCTTCCCGGCCTCGCGCAAGATCGACATCGAACGCAAAAAGAGTTCAATCATCGTTTCTGCAAGCGCTGGCGTGAGCTTCACTTTACCCTTTTCATCAATCTTCGCGGTTTTCTGCAAATCCGGGGGCAATAGCTTCGCCGCCGTGGAGTGAAACGAAAAAAACTGATGTAGCTTCACGTCAAAGATGAAGCCGTCAGGTGTGGCGGCACACCAGCGCTCAACCATTCGCAAATCAGGAACCGAATAAAACGTCGAATTTACTTCGACCATTTCGAAATGTTGCGCGTACCAACCAAGTCGCTCATACGCGCGCAGCTTTTCCGGATACCAGCGCCGAACAAAACCCGGATCGGACCAACTGGCCGTCCCAACGAGAATTTTTCCATCTTTCGATTGAACCGAATTTCTCGGAGTCACGCCGAAACAGGAATCACGCGCCGCCTAGAAAGCAAACGACAGTCGAATTGAATCGAGAACCGAAGAATTGGTTGCGGGGGCGGGATTTGAACCCGCGATCCCGCCATTGCGGGATTATGAGTTCACCGCCCGTGGAATACCAGTAATGCGATAGAAGCCATATCCACCTTTTTGTCGCTTAAGACGGTTTTCGAGTTTTCGCGCGGACTGAGGGAAAGTTCGTCGCTTTGCCATACGCAAGTCCATGGACCGCGTGCCCTTGTCCACTGCGATCTTCCGGAGTTATGTTGTTCGAACCTGCGATCAACGTCCGCGGCCAAGCCGATGTAAAATTTGGCATCAAGATTTCGCAAAACGTAAACGCGATAGACTCCCGACATCCAAAAAGAAAATTGGTTGCGGGGGCGAGATTTGAACTCGCGACCTTCAGGTTATGAGCCTGACGAGCTACCAGGCTGCTCCACCCCGCGTCTTTACTTATGCCAATAGAAACGACCAAAGCAAACTGAAAAAGTGATCTTCATCAGGGACGACTTCCCGGATCGAAGAATTGGCTCCAGCGGTAGGATTCGAACCTACGACCAATCGGTTAACAGCCGACCGCTCTACCACTGAGCTACGCTGGATCGTTTCGCGCTTAATTGAGGGGCGTATATCTTGCCTACACAGTATCGAACGGCAAGCCGTAGTTTAATGGCCCTCGTCCACCAAATCAAAACAGCTGCGAAATGTATGCGCCGCGTCTTGATTACTTAGTTCAGTCTGGCATAGATCAGCTGAATAACCGAATCCTGCCGCTGGAGCCAGAAGAGCCAATGCGAAGAAGCACCTTTCGAAACAAACTGCTGTAACCTTCCGAATCGAATTGCTGTCTTTGCTTAAGGTTGACCGATGGAGATTCGCATGCCTTTTAAACGACTGTTCGTTGGCGAATTTGCCCGCCGCGCTCTGCTTGCGCTTTTAGTCGTTGAGATTTTCTTGTGTGGAATTCAACTGCGCCGCTGGACTTGGGGAGAAACAAGGCACGTGCGTTTTCAGCACGACATCGTCAACGGTTTTTATTGGGGAAGCGAGACATTGGCGCAAGCTCTTCAATTATCCCCTGATGAAAGCTCCGCCGACTCATGGACTGCGTTCTTCCGCGGCTACTTCGCGTTGTATGATTGGGTGAAGCGCGAAGCTTACGAAAATGATTACGGCCTCGATTATCCGCCTTTGCGACTTTTGGCGATGTCGATCTGGGCAAAGCAGGTGCGCAGTGAATTTCCCGGAACGGACGACGCGCACCCACGTCACGTGAAACCGTTGCTGAACGCGAATCTATTCTGCGAATTGGTTTCGGCGGTGGCGATTTTTCTCCTTGTCCGTTTATGGCTGCGGCGAGCAGCTGGTGCAAAGATGTCGGTTTTTTTGCGGAGTTTCCCGACGAAACACCGCGGCTGGATTTGCGGTTTGCTGGCGGCAAGCGTCGCGTGGCTTGAACCTTCGATGATTCTCGATGCCCACGGCTGGCCACAGTGGGACGTCTGGATCGTACCGTTTTATCTATTCGCTCTGCTCGCAGCGTTAAAAAATCGCTGGTTTGCTTGTGGATGTCTTTTGGCCGCAGGCGCAATGCTCAAAGGGCAGCTCTTATTCGTCACGCCTTTTTTTCTCTTCTGGCCGTTGTGGCAAAAAAGATGGACGCGCGCATTTCGCGTACTGATCGGTTTTGCTTCAACAGTGGCGCTGCTTGTTTCGCCATGGCTCCTGCGCAATCCAGCTGCGTGGATTACGGTCGGGAT
>CATPAV010000076.1 GCA_955652245.1 uncultured Candidatus Udaeobacter sp.
ACGCTGAACCCGGCCAGCGCAGCCGCCAGTGCCGAAATATATTGCGGAGAGCTGTGGGGTCGGTCTCGAAAACATTCGGGGCGGCTACAAATTGGGTTTTTCCGCATTTTTTGAATGTTCATGTCGCTCAGGTGTCTCACGTCCTGCATGTCGATCTTGTCTCGTCATCTTGCATTTCACTCTGAAGTCTGCCAAGGTGGGAAACCGCTTTTTCACCGATGAAATCATCTTTCCAACGGTCACTCGCGTTTTGCGCCATCCTTTTTGCATCGGCCATTGCGGCTCCGCCAGTCCTGGCGACATCAAAGGAAACGATCGCAGTCTCGGTGGGAAATCTTTTGCAGGAAGGCCATTACACGCGCCAGAAGCTGAACGAAGGAGTCTCGAGAAAATTCCTTCAGACTTACCTGGAGCTGCTCGATTACAGTCATCTCTTTTTCACCCAACAAGACGTCGATACGCTCAACGCCAAACATGGGAATTCAATCGCCAGTGATGTTCTTCTCGGCACGCTAAAACCTGCCTACGAAATTTACGATCTCTATGCCAGGCGCGTGGATGAGCGGGTCGCTAAAATAAAGGAGCTGTTGAAGCAGCCGACCGATTTTAAAAGCGACGCTACGATTGAGCTTAGCCGCCAAAAGTCGCCGTGGCCGAAAGATGAAGCGGAAGCCGATCAGCTCTGGCGCGGCCGGATCGCAAACGAGCTGTTACAGGAACATCTAAGCGAGCATCCGATCGAGCCTGCCCCGCAATTGGTCGAGCGCCGCTATGATCGGCTTGCTCGCACCGTCCACGAGGAAGATCGGGATGAGCAGGTGAAGCTCTTCCTCGATGCGCTCGCTCAAACCTACGATCCGCACTCCGAATATCTTAGTAAGGCCGACATGAAGAATTTCAGCATTAACATGGGCCTTTCGCTGGTGGGAATTGGCGCCATGCTTCGCACCGAAGATGGCTACGCCAAAATAGAGAGCCTCGTTCCTGGCGGCCCCGCCCAAGTGGATGGACGGTTGAAAGTGGGCGACCGGATTAGCGCCGTGGCGCAGGGTTCGGCCGAATATGTCGATGTTCGCGAGATGCGGTTGGACAAAGTAGTGGAGATGATCCGCGGCAAGAAAGGCACCCATGTGCGCCTGCTCGTGATCCCGTCGGACGCGACCGATCCTTCCCGCCGCAAGAATGTCGAGCTCGTGCGCGACGAGATTAAGCTGAAAGATCAGGAGGCGCGCGCCGACATTATTATCAAGAAAGATGAGAATGGCGATCCGATAAAGCTCGGCTGGCTTACGCTCCCCTCGTTTTATGCTGACATGGACAGGCACCAGAAAAGCACCACCCGCGATGTGCTCGCGCTGCTCAAACGGCTTAAGAAAGAAAACATCGCTGGCCTGGTGGTCGATCTTCGAAAAAATGGCGGCGGATCACTGGAAGAAGCGCTCTCCCTCACTGGTTTATTTTTGAAATCGGGCCCGATCGTCCAGACGAAAGATTACAACGGAAGCATTAGAATTTCGTCCGATCCAGACTCCGGTATCGCTTATTCCGGGCCGCTGGTGATCTTGACCAGCCGGCAGAGCGCGTCCGCGAGCGAGATTTTTGCGGCTGCTCTCCAAGATTATGGGCGCGCGGTAATTGTGGGCGACAAGAACACGTTCGGGAAAGGAACCGTGCAGACGATTCTCCCAATCGGCCGGTTCGCCTCTTTGCTGGGCAGCCATACCGACGAGGACGGCGCGCTGAAACTGACCATTCAAAAATTTTATCGCGTCGCCGGCGGCTCGACCCAGCTCCACGGTGTGGCCTCCGATATTGTCCTGCCGAGCTTGAGTGATCTGCCCGAATTTGGCGAAGGCGCGCTAAAGAATTGCCTGCCTTACGACGAAGTGCCGAAGGCGAAATATACGAAATGGTCCGACACGCATTCGCTTTTTGTCGATCAATTGAAGCGACGCTCAGAAGAGCGGGCTAAAAACGATCCCGAATTCCATTACGTGATGGAGGACATCGATCGATTGCGTCACAAGATCGACTACAACCGAATTTCGCTGAACGAAGATGTCCGGAAAAAAGAGCTGCAGGACGATAAACTACGCAAAGAATTGCGCTCGAAAGAGCGTCTCGCGCGGAATCAAGAAGAACCGCGAATTTATCGGCTGACGCTCGACAGCGTCGATAAACCGAATCTCCAACTGATCATGTATCCCGGAAAGCTGGCCGAGGCGAAGAAGAGCGGAGTTCCCCAGAAAGTTGTTCCTGAAGCCGCCCCGGATGCAGATTCGGATTTGATCGCCGGCGTTGGCGGCGGGGACGACACCAAAGAACCGGCCATTGATCCCGAGCGCGATGAAACGTTGAATATCTTAAACGATCTTGCCGATCTCTCCCGCGGACCCAAAACGGCCAGCGTTCGTCCGTAGCGCGGCTTTCGCAGACATAAAATTCGTGCGCACTACGCTTCGGGTGAGCGAGCGGGACTAGCAGTTGGCTCATCGCCACCAAAACGGCGGGGCAAAGCGCGGATCGAAAGGCGGGCCGAAGTGCGGGTCTGCAAATCCAGTGCGTCGCCTCAGCATCGTGGACCGCGATTGCTCGGAATAGCGTCCCACCGGCGTCCTGCCAAACACAGTCACTGGAGTTCCGACGCTGACAGAATTGAAAAACTCAATCGCGTATTCTTCCGGCATGCGGACGCAGCCGTGCGACGCAGGATAGCCTGGCAGATAGCCGGCGTGCATTCCGTCTGCGCCGCTGAAGCGCATGAAGTAATGCATTGGCGCAGGAATGAATTTCCCTCCCGGAGGAACGCGCATGTCCGCATCGGCATCGGCCACGATTGTATTCCCGCGGGCATCGACAATTTTCCCGTACATGCTCGAGTAATGATCTCGCTCTTTGTCGAGAATTTTGAATGAGCCTCTCTCGGTGAGATGTCCGTAACGGCCACTCGAAATCGGCGTCGCCAGAACCGGGCGACCATTTTGAAGCAGATAAGCGGTTTGTTCCTCTAAATCGATCTCAACTGAAGTGCCAGGATTTTGTCCGAAAACTTGTACGAGCGTCAGGAGCAGAATCGGGACAGCCGAGCCGATTCCTTGGAAAACGTTCACAACGTACTTAACCCGCCCGACAGTCGAAAGTCTCAGACGACAAAGTAGGGCAAACGTCCCGCTTGCTTAAGGCAACAGGCGCAAGCCGGAAGCCTGCGCTACACCGCGATGGGAGCTTTGATTGCCGGGTGTGGATCGTAGCCGATTAGCTCGAAATCTTCGAAGCGGAACTCGCGGAGGTTTTTAATCGCGGGATTCAACTGAATCCGTGGTAAAGATCGACAATCGCGAGAAAGCTGCACGCGCGCCTGGTCGAGATGGTTTTGATAAAGATGCAAATCGCCGAAGGTATGAATGAATTCTCCTGGTTTTAGATCGCAGACCTGCGCGACCATTAATGTGAGCAGCGAATAGGACGCGATATTGAATGGCACTCCGAGAAATAGATCGGCACTGCGCTGGTAAAGCTGGCAGCTCAACTCGCCGTCTTGCACGTAAAACTGGAAAAGCACGTGACACGGCGGCAGCGCCATCTTGTCGATCTCGGCCGGATTCCACGCGCTCACAATCAATCGGCGGCTCTGCGGGTTTTCTTTGATCTCGGAGATGACGTTATCGATCTGATCCGCGCGCACTCCGTGCTCGCCGCGCCAATCACGCCATTGCGCGCCGTAAACGCGGCCGAGATCGCCGGCGTCATCAGCCCATTCGTCCCAGATCGTCACGCCATGTTCGTTGAGGTAACGAACGTTTGTGTCACCGCGCAGAAACCAGAGCAGTTCGTAAATGATCGATTTGGTGTGAAGTTTCTTAGTCGTCAATAGCGGAAACGTCTCTCGCAAATCGAACCGCATCTGTGCACCAAAGATCGACAATGTGCCTGTGCCGGTGCGGTCGGCGCGCGCCTGGCCTTGATCGAGTACAAGCCGGAGCAGATTATGATATTCGCGCACGCGAGAAATTATCGCCTCCCGCGTTTTTCGAAAATAAAAAAATGCTGCTATGATGAGTAGGCGAGCTTCAATCGAGCCGACGAAACCTTTAGGGGGGAGCGAAAGCCGCTGGTTTTGATTCGGAGAACCTCTTCGACGAGCGGCAAGCCAAGCTAAAAGGAGAGTGTCGCATTGGCTCGACCCAAAGGCACAAAACGAGACGGATTGTCTCGTTTCGCCCTATATAAGCTCGACATATAATCTGCATTAACATCTTATTAACAAGAACTTATCTCACAGAACCAAACATGGCTCGCCTCTTGCTGAAAAGCAGTAGGGTCGAACTCTCGACCAGAAAGGATTTCATTTTATGGCTAAAGTCTTAGGTATCGATTTGGGCACCACCAACTCCTGCATGGCCGTCATGGAGGGTGGCGACCCCGTGGTTTTGGAAAATTCGGAAGGCGCCCGCACGACGCCCTCTGTGGTTGCATTTACGAAAAGTGGTGAGCGATTGGTCGGCCAGGCCGCGAAGCGTCAGGCTGTAACCAATCCAGCGAATACCATTTTCTCAATCAAGCGATTCATGGGCCGCAAGTACGACGAGGTCCATGAGGAAGAGCACCGCGTTCCGTATAAAATCGTCAAGGCGGCGAACGGTGACGCGCATGTGCAAGTAGAGGTGAACGGCCAACGCAAGACATTTTCACCGCCGGAAATTTCCGCGATGATTTTGTCGAAGATGAAAGCTGACGCCGAAGCCAAGCTCGGTGAAAAAATCACGCAGGCGGTCATTACCGTTCCGGCGTATTTCAATGATTCGCAGCGCAATGCGACCAAAGACGCAGGCAAGATCGCCGGCCTGGAAGTATTGCGGATCATCAACGAGCCAACAGCCGCGTCTCTCGCTTACGGGCTCGACAAGAAGAAAGATGAGAAGATTGCGGTTTACGATTTGGGCGGCGGCACGTTCGACATTTCCGTTCTCGAGATCGGCGATGGCGTTTTCGAAGTGAAGGCGACCAACGGTGACACGCACCTGGGCGGCGATGATTGGGATGCCCGCATCATGGATTGGATCGTCAGTGAATTCAAGAAAGACACCGGCATCGATTTGACGAAGCAGCCGGATGCGATCCAACGCATCAAGGAAGAAGCCGAGAAAGCAAAGATCGCGCTTTCATCCACGCAGGAATACGAAATCAACCTGCCGTTCATCACAGCGGACGCGAGC
>CATPAV010000077.1 GCA_955652245.1 uncultured Candidatus Udaeobacter sp.
TACTTTCACCGAAAAGATCATTAGCCCGACGTAGAGCGGCGTGGTCGCGAGAAAGGCGATCATGAGCAACGGGCTATACAGACCCATCAAAACAAGTGCGCCTACGAGAAAAACTAAGGCGAGCAAAGCGCCGACCCCTTGTTGCACGGCGAATTGTCGAACTTGCCTCGCGCCGTCCAGCCGACGCTGAATGTCGCCTGTCCTGCGACTCGTGAAATAACTCATCGGGAGGGAGAGAAGTTTCCGGCTCAGGAAATCGAGGACCGCCGTATCAAGGCGCACTGCGGCAAAGGCGATCAAATATTCCTGCGCGAGGGTGGCGAGTTGCACGAAGACGAGAGCGGCGAGCATCCCGAGCAGAATGGTCTTCAACAGACCGATGTCGTTTTCGACAATGACCTTGTCCACGACCATCTGCGTGAACACGGGAAAGAGCAGTTGAAGGAAAGCGACGGCGACGGCGAGTCCCAAGACTTGCAGCAAGATAACTTTAAATCGACCGAGGAATGGAAAAACCCACGCCAACGTTGGTTTGCTTTCCGGGGCCTGTTCGAACGCTATCGTGTAATCGAATAGCGCCGCATAGCCGGTCCACTTCGCTTCAAATTCGCGGCGTGGAAGCTTCCGCAGCCCGAGCGCGGGATCAGCGACACGCACAAACTGTTCATTGACATCGTGGAGTACGATCCAGTGATTGCCCTCCCAATGCACAATCGCCGGAAGCGGCATCATAGGTAGATTGCGTAACGAGACCTTCAACGCGCGCGCAGCGAGACCAAGCTCGCTTGCGGCGCGAGTTATGGCCTTCAGGCTGGTGCCGTCCGTTGCCGTATGGCAGAGTTGTCGAATGCGCGCCAGACTTACTTTTCGGCCAAAATGCCGGCAGATCATTCCAAGACTGGCAGCGCCACAATCCATTTCGTCGATTTGCGCGATGTGGTCGATTTTTCGGATTCGCTTGGCGCGTTTGCGGAACAAGCCCTGCTCGTCGGCGAATGGCTCTTCTTTCTCTTCCCCTTCGGTCGGCGGCTGTTCACCATCCAGTTCAACCTTGTCCTGCACCTGTGTCTCCGCAGGAAGCAGTTCAGTCGTGAAATCAAGCGGAATACGTGCTTCTGTTCTTGCCTGATATAATGCGAGACGCTCGCTGAGAAGCTTATCGAACTCGGGAAAGCGACGGCGCAAATCCCGCACCGATTTCGGATCAAGTGCAAGCAAGCGGCAATCTGTGAATGCTTCCACCGACGCTGCGCGCGGCGAGCCGTTCAAGATCGACAATTCACCAAAAAAATCGCCTTCGCGGTAAAACGCAAGATTACGCTGCCCTCCGTCAACTCCGGCGAAGGCGCGCGCTCGTCCCTTCTCGATCACGTAGAGTGGTCCGGCGTCGTCACCTTCCCGAATAATAAGACTGCCTTTCGCGAATCCGGCGGGTTTTAAGTTGTCTATCATGCTGCGCAAGACAGGGGCGGGGAGCCGGCCAAAGTTGCTGAACTGATAAAGAAAGCTTTGTAGCGCCCGGTTGCGGCCGGTCGTCTCAACATAATGCTTTAGCTCGGGCACTCGGCGGACGAGGTCGAGAAAATCGGTGCGATCGATCCGCAGAACATCCACCCCGGTGCTACAACGCACGGTCGCGTTCCGCGTTCCACCTTCAGCCAAAGCGGCTTCTCCAAAAGCGTCGCCTGGTTTTAACACCCCGAGCGGGATCTCCTCGCCGTCCGATTTGATTTTTAGCGCACGTGCCCGTCCTCTCGTTAAAACGTAAAATGAATCGGCGGGATCATCCTGTTTTACGATCACATCGCCGAAATCGTAGTGTTCTTCCTGCAACAGCGGTTCAATCGCACCGAAGTGCTCGTCAGAAACGAACCGAAACACCGACGTGCGGCGCAAAATTTCGCTGTCCTGGGTTTTCATTCGGCCGGAATACAACCGCCAAGGCGTCGCTCTGTGTACTTGCTGGCGAGCTCGGAGAAATGCCGGTTAACGAGCCGTTGATCGACCCGCAATTTAATGCTCGGATCGTCCGGTTGCGGTTCAATCTTTTCAATGATCCGGCATAATTCGAAGCCGTCGCCGCGCGCGACTGGTTCTAACACGTCGCCCGCTGACACACTTAGAAATCTCTGCTGACCATCGGCAGGAATATCTTCCAAAAGAAAATCGGCACGCCGGTACGGGTACCGTCCTTCGATTGCGACTTCTTCCATCGACATGCCGTCTTCACGCACACAAAAGAGCGCCTCCTGGGCTGCATCGCGCGATTCCAGCTCGATTACTTCAGTTTCGAGCCGCGTGAGAGGTAAACGTAGCGTCGCTAATTCGCGCTGGCGCGCTTGCGGGACGAGCAATGTGTCGCAACGGCGGCGATACACCGCCTCCATCGTCACCATTTCATTGAACCACTCCGAATCGCGGCCAAGTCGCTCCAACCAGTTGGGAAGTTGCGTCGGCCCAATCTTATTGCGATCAAGAAAACTTCGTTCCTCAGCGGCCAACGTTTCTGGGTCTACCTCTTTTTCAGCGCAACGCGCTGCCAGACGCCACATCAACTCAGTTGTCAGTCGGTCCAATTCGCCGGATAAAATTAATTCCGCCGTAAACACCTCGCGCAGCTCGGGGGGCGCTGAGACGTACTCGATGTTCTCAGGGAGAACTTTTTCAGTGATCGCGCTGGCGCAATAGTGACGCGTAAAGTAGTCGGTGAAATCGTCGAGCGTGAGTCCACGACTTGCCAGAAATGCTTCCGTTTCCTCTGCCGTGATCAAGTCGTGCTCGTAACGAAAAGCTTCTACCGCGGTGGCAATGGCATCATCGTCCAACTCCAAATCCAGTTCATCGGCGCGCTTTTCGGATTCGACGCAACGAAGAAATTCCTTCCATTTCGAATGCAGCTCGCCCCTGAAAAGCGCCGCGTCGATTGCGTCGCGATCCGTATATTCCTGATTTCCGCACGCACATACGATCAGATCGTCGTGAGAAACTGACTCAGTCTCCTTACTAGGCATTGAAGCGTGCGTTTCTATACCAATTGGTGGAAAAAGTCTAGCTAATATTGGCCTCAATATTAGACCACACGAGGTTTCCCATAATTGCCTTGTTGACGTTACCTTTGGGCAAACTGGTTGACTAAACGCCGGCTTTCGATGTTCAGTTTGGATCATGTTTACTGCCTCGCTTGGCGCGCTGCTTGTCCATTCGATTGATTACGCCGGACTGTTCCCCCCTTGTAGCCTCGCACTCGAGCCAGCACTCCAAAATCAGGCTCGCTATGTGCGTGATCCTGATGCGTGGATGCTCAATAATTTCGTGCTGCCCGTTGAGAAATTCGATGCTGCCGTCGGAGGTATTTCGCTGTTCGACCGGAAACATCCGCTGCGCATTTCCGCCTTGGGAGCGAAAACCGGAAACGCCGATGAGTTCAT
The DNA here is from genome assembly GCA_955652245.1 of uncultured Candidatus Udaeobacter sp. Classification (GTDB taxonomy): domain Bacteria; phylum Verrucomicrobiota; class Verrucomicrobiia; order Chthoniobacterales; family UBA10450; genus Udaeobacter. The sequence continues at coordinate 3,429 of CATPAV010000077.1, forward strand.
CGGCAGATTGAAAATCGCAGGGGAGACGATCAGATCATTCTCCCCGCGCCATGTCGATCTTGTCTCGATCTCCCAACTGGAAATGCCGCTGCCGCAAAATGTCGATCTTGAATCGCTCGCGAGAGTCGGATCAATCGTCAAGGGCTTGGAGCTACAAGCGTTTTGGGAAACACCAGTCGATTCGGCGGGGACGACGATCGCATTGTTGGCCGAGCACAATTCGAGCGCAGACGGGTGTCCGCTTGGCTACAAATTGCGAACCGGGGGTGTCACCGCCGATGCGTTTCCGACCTCACCCCAAATAGCTCGCGCCCTTGTCGCTGCGGCGAAGCAGCGTGTGCGGATCAAGTTTACCGCGGGATTGCATCACCCGACCCGGCAATTTCGTGACGAAGTGAATACAAAAATGCATGGCTTCCTCAACGTCCTAGGTGCCGCCGTGCTCGCGGCTGAGCATCAGTGGGATGA